>DKNL01000100.1 GCA_002474325.1 Opitutales bacterium UBA7389 | reverse complement strand
CGTAGTAGGAATAGTAGATGTGATCCCGCCACTCAGCTGCCTTTCCACTTAGCAAGGGCTTTAGGCTCTCTCCTTGCATCACCTCAGGTATCTCGATGCCAGCATAGTCAAGCAGTGTTGGGGCCACATCGATATTCATTATCATCCGTTCATCCACTTGACCGGCTGAAACTTCATTCGGATAGCGCAACAAGAACGGAATACGCAATGATGGCTCGTACATGAAGCGCTTGTCATACCAGCCATATTCGCCAAGATAGAAACCGTTATCGGTGGTATAGATGACCAGAGTATTATCGCTCAGGCCTTCCTCATCCAAATAATCAAGCACGCGACCGAGCCCTTCGTCGATGCTTTGCACGGCCCGATAGTGATCCTTCACAAAGCGCTGGTAGAGCCAAAGCTTCTTTTCCCGCTCAGTCATGCCATTGAGAGCATCGCCATAGTCCCGAGCTATGCTCTGCTCGAACTTCATATCGGCCGCCTTTCCCGCAATAAGCCGCGTCGAATAATCATCGTCAAAAGTTTCCGGATACGGAAAGTCTTTATCGGAGTGCAAATCCTTGTGCCGGGGCGCAGGCGTAAAAGGCCGGTGAGGACCTTTATGTTGATAAACTAGGCAAAACGGCTTCCTCTTATCCAAGCCGTCCATGTAGTCCAAAGCCAAGTCGGTAATGATGTCGGTCACGTATCCCTTGAACTGCTTGCGCTCTCCATTTTCGATCATATCAGGATCGAAATAGAGCCCTTGCCCAGGCAAGATGCAGGAATAGTCGAAGCCCCTGGGATCGTGGGGTAAATGCCACTTGCCCACTATACCGGTTTGATAGCCCGCTTGCTGTAGAAGCTGCGGGAAGGTCGGCAACTCAGGATCCAATCGCTCGATACGGTCTTTGGACTCCGAGTTTCCCAGAATGCCGTTCACATTGGAAAGCGTTCCCGTGAGAATGGTCGCGCGAGCTGGGGCACAAAGTGAATTGGTACAGAAGGCGTTTTTGAACCAGACTCCTTCCTTTCCAAGCCGATCCAAATTCGGTGTGTCAATCAGAGGATTGTCAGTGATACTCATCTGACCGTGAGTGTGATCATCGGTCATCACGAATATGATGTTGGGCGGCTGACCGTCGGACTTACGCGCATCTTCGGGACCTGAGCTACAAGACGCTAAGGTCAAAAGCAGCCCTAGAAGGCCAATAACTGTCAATGATTTGAGAGAAAGGTCCGATCGTAGTTGGGGGATCATAATCGGAAAACAAGTTAGACCCTACTGCTTTGGCTGCGAGGATTAATTCGGGAAGCTTGAGTTTTCCCTTTAGGCTACTAATCTTATCACTTTGTGCCCATCATGCCTTGTACACAGCTCCGATTCGCACTGCTCGCCGCTTTCTCATCACAACCGCCGCACGACTGGTTATTGGTGCTGGGTTTTCCATCTCAACCTGCGGGACAGGGTCCGGGGCAACATATGGGTTCACAACGCCATCCATTCTCAGTTCTTCCAAGATCGCGTCTTTATTCGACTGAAGCTTTGGGCTAACTTTCTCCGAGTACTTGTCGATAAAGCACAACGACTTGGCAAAATAGTCCTTTTTTTTCATCGAGAGATTGAGAATGCACTCCCTTGAGTCTGTATAACTCACCCATCAAGTATCCTTTCTCCAATACCATTCGATCTGAGTTTTCGATAAGCGAAAACACCTCTTCTGGAGGAAGCGCTAGGAGCATTCCCGAGGGCAAACCAATCCATTTTTGAGCCAAGTCATCCAGTTCCTCATCTACCGAATCCTGGGAGATTTTCTGGTCCAGAATGTGAGCGACCAAAGCGGAAATCTGCTCGATCATTCGCACGATGCAGCCCTCGCGTATCATTACTGCAACACCCTAAGCCAACACCATTGACGAAACCCGCCTGGATCGGATTCCCCTAGTTGTCGATTCCATGGCGTAATTGTTAATCGGCAATGCTACATCCGACATATAAGCAGCCCAAACTTCTAAAATTCAAAATGCAGGAGCCTGCCAGTGGTCATATTCCTCGGTCCCGTGCCACGATCCTCGATTATTAGGAGATGGCTTATCGCTAGCTGGCTTAAGGGTTTTTGGAGGGGCCTTATCAACCTCCTCCGCTGCGTAGTGCCAAAGTCGTTCTAAGGACTCCACTTTCTCCGGTAGCTTGCTGGCAAGATCGTTCTGCTCTACGCGATCATCGACTAAATTATAAAGCTCCCACTTGTGGCCATAAAAGCTTACCGCTTTCCAATCGTCTTGAATAATAGCACGACAATTGCCGAACACGAAGTAGAGCCAGTCGTGTTCCTCCCGCTCATTGCCCGCAAATAAAGGTGCTAAGGTCTTGCCTTGAAGCGGCGCGATCTTTTCGCCGCGATATCTTTTTGGATACTTAGCTCCAGTCACATCGACAAAAGTGGCCATGACATCAATCAAGTGTCCCGGGCTCGTTTCCCAGGAACCAGGCTTAGCTATGTTACCCGGCCAATTGACGACTAAAGGCGACGAAATACCCCCTTCATGCTGCGTCTGCTTGTAATGCTTGAATGGCGTATTGCCAACCGTTGCCCAGCTAGCATCGTACAAATAATAAGAGTCCGGTTTCCAGGGCGGAATCTGAGTCATACTGCTTCGCTCGAAGGGGCAGGCTCCATTGTCTGAGCAAAGCAAGATCAATGTATTTTCCCGAGCGCCTTTCTCCTCGAGATAGTCCATCATGCGGCCTATGCTTTGATCAACCCGGTCCACCATAGCTGCGTATATAGCCATGCGAAAGCTCTCCAACTCTTGCTCTTTTTCCGTGAGCTCATCCCAAGGCTTCATATGCTCCGGCAGGGGCGGCAACTCTATATCTTGCGGGAACAGACCTAGCCGCTTCTGCTTGGCGAAGCGGCGCTCGCGAACCGTATCCCATCCAACATGATACTTGCCTAGGTATTTTTCGATATCCTCCTTCGGAGCTTGGAGCGGATAGTGAGGAGCATTGTAAGCAATGTAGTGAAAAAATGGCTTCCCGGTTTCCAATGACTTATCGATAAAATCAATGGCGTAATCGACATTGGCATCGGTCAGATAGAAATCCGGATCGAAGTCGTTCCAGACTTCGCCGTTAAAGCGGAAAGAATCGTCTCCAATAAAAAAGTCGGTCGATCCAGAAAGGTGTCCAAAATACTGTCCGAATCCATGATCCGTAGGCTCGTCGTCCAGATGCCACTTTCCCGTCATCGATGTAGCGTATCCAGCTTCTCCCAACACTTCGGCAAGAGTGACTGAGCGGCTCAGGGCTTGGTTACCCGCTTGATGCGTGTACAATCCAGTTAGAAGGCAAATGCGGGATGAGTGGCATTTGGCTGTATTGTAGAACTGCGTGAAGCGGATGCCTTCCTGAGCTAGGGTGTCTATGTTCGGCGTTTCGATCTCGCTCCCATAGCAGCCAATATCGGCATAGCCGAGATCGTCTACCATCATCAGAAGGATGTTGGGGCGGTCCGCCTTCTGTCCGATGGCCAACGGCAGGCTCAGCAAGGATACGGCAACAGCGGTGAATAATGACAAAAGCGTTCGCGGGCAGCTCATAATTCGAGATTTCAGGTTTAAAGAATAAAAATCAGCCTTGAATCATCCCCAAGCAACGAAAAACGCTCTGTCCAGAATCCATCCAAAGTTTGATCGACGTTACCGGATTTCCCGATTTTTGTGAAACCTCTACTGCCATTCTATCCGTTAGTGAAATCGAAGACCCCAAAAATACGCCCATTATGAACCGTCTAAACCCATCCTTTTGCATCGGAATCGCTTTCGCAGCTGTTCTCACAACCCAAACATTCGCTTCTTCTGAAGACAATTGGCCCATCTGGCGCGGCACTAGCCAAACTGGTGTCGTCGAAGGTTCCAAACCCCCTGTCCAATGGAACAACAGCCAGAATATTAAATGGAAGACCGCGATACCAGGATCTGGACTTTCCACTCCCATAGTCTGGGGTGACCAAATTTTCGTGGTCACCGCAGTTTCGAAAGGTGGTTCGCCAACTCCCGCGGAAAGCGGACCGAAAGCCCAAAACCAAAGGTCTCGACCAAGACCTGGAGAAGGCGGAGCGGGTTCTGGATCCGGACGACCGGCCTCAAGAGGCGGTTTCAATCGAGAGGCCATCCTCAAGGATTTCGACAAAGACGGCGACGGACAGCTCAACGATGAAGAGCGGGCCGCAATGCGAGCACAGTTTGGACAGGGAGGTCGAGGAAACGGAGGTCAACGGCAAGCGGGTCTAGCTGGGGCACGCCCAAATCGGGGAGGAGGCGGAGGCCGAGGAAATAGGCCCGCGCCCGTCGAACACGATTTCCAAGTATTGGCCCTAGATCGAAATTCCGGGGCTGTTACCTGGACGCAAACAGCGGCTACATTGACACCTCACGAGGGTCACCATCCCACACACGGCTTCGCGTCCGCCTCCCCTGTTACCGACGGCAAGCACCTTTGGGTGTCTTTCGGCTCTCGCGGTATTTTCTGCTACTCTTTAGATGGAGATCTAGCCTGGGAAACCGATCTTGGCGATCTGCGTATGCGTAGCGGATTCGGCGAAGCCGTTCAACCAGCTATCGCAGGCGACCATCTGCTTTTAACCTGGGACCAAGAAGACCAATCTTATCTCATCGCTCTCGAGAAATCGACAGGCGAGGAAGTCTGGCGTAAAGAGCGCGACGAGCGGAGCTCTTGGACTACCCCAGTCATCATCGAAGTCGACGGCCAGTCCCAAGCGATCATCGCTGGTTCCAATAAAACCCGAGCTTATAACCCCACTACTGGCGAGGTCATTTGGGAAGCCAGCGGCCTCACATCTAACGTTATCCCTACGCCAGTTATCGGGCACGGCAACGTGTACGTGACTAGTGGATACCAAGGAAGAGCGGTGCAAGCAATCAAACTCAATTCTAAGGGGGACGTTACGGGAACAGACAATATAGTTTGGAGCGCTCCCCACAGCGCCCCTTACGTCGCTTCACCCGTTCTGTCCAATGGGCGGCTCTATATGACCAAGGGCACCGATGCCTACCTCACCTGCTTCGATGCCCTGACCGGCGAAGTCATCTACCAGGATGAAAAGCTGGAGGGAATCAACGGCATTTACGCCTCTCCCATCGTCGTCAACGGGTGTATCTATTTCGTCGGGAAAGAAGGAACGACCGTCGTTATAAAGGATTCCGAGACCTATGAAGTCGTCGCCTCCAATACACTCGACGAACCCATCGACGCCTCGCCCGTCGTCATCGGAGATGATCTAATAATCCGAGGACACAATCATTTATATTGCATTTCGAAGGATAGCTGAGAGAAGGCAATTCAGGTATGGAGGACCGGCTCGGTCCTCCTTTAAAAAGGCAGCAAAGGCTTCCAGCCGGTAGGAATCTCCGACTGGAGCTGCACTACCAACTCGGGAAATGAAGCCCTCCCCGTAGTTCACCATTACGAAGCTCACTACCCGAGGAAACTGCGTCATCTGTGGTTTCGAACAAGATCGCTTCTCGTGCCAATCGCTGATATCTTGATCGCTTGGCTTGCGCCGCCGAAGCCATGCACAGAAGTAAGAGATCCCTACCAGTTCAAGCCCCCTCCGATAAAGCAACCAGTATCCGCGTTGGATCATTGGTGGTGATTGATGTCACTCCGATATAGTCCATCCGAATTAATTCTTTCACATCATTCACGGTCCATACGTTCAGCTCCAACTCGGACTTCTTTAGAGCTCGACTGAGCTCTCGGGATATACCTCGGCCCGATTGACCTCCAAAGCCGTCCACACCCAAGCTCTCCACTTTGGAAACAATGCAGCCTACTGAAGGCGAGAACAAACCACCTTCGCCTTCATTGAGTTTAGAAAGCCAGTAGGACTTAATCGAAGGACGGAGCTGCTTCAACCTCACCAGTGGATCATCGTTAAAGGAAATCACTATAATCCGCTCCCAGACCGCAGGCCCAATTTTATCTATGGCTATCAACAAAGGCTCCACGATTTCGTCGCCGCACTTGATCTCGACCAACCATAGGAGATCATTTGGCCCTTCGATTAAAACGTCTTCAAGAAGCGGAATCCCCTCCCCCTTCCAAGCGAGGTTTTTCCATAAACCGACATCGAGCGAACGCAAATCCTCCCATTCTGCATTCGCTATTTCTAGATTTTTTCCCGCTACTCGCTTAGTATTGCAATCATGTATACAAACCACCTTACCGTCTTTAGTCAAATGGATATCGCATTCCACGCCATCAGCACCACTCTCCCACCCCATTCTAAAAGCGGCGAGCGTGTTCTCTGGCGCCCTATCTGAATAGCCCCTATGGGCAATTACCAGCGGGCGGTCCATTCCGCCTAAGCGGTGATCAACCCGAGGGATTGCAACCGCTTGACAACAACCCGAAAAGCGCTGCTATAGCCCTTCGGCATGTCTTCAATGCGTTCGAGCAAACTGCCCCAATTCATCCACTCGCCCACTTCGATTTCCTCTTGATTAAGTCGGAACGGGCCGCTTCCCCGAACTCGATATATCTCGATAAACTCCTGTCCGGTCGCCTCGCTGGGATTCAGTTTGAAAAGGAACTCCAAGTCCTCGCTTGGCTGCCAGCCAAGTTCCTCATTCAGCTCGCGGTGGGCCGCCTCGAGATACGTTTCACCCGAATCCACATGCCCAGTGCACGATGCGTCCCACGCTCCGGGCCAAGTATCCTTGTTGGTCGATCGCTTCTGCATGAAAATCTCGTTTTCGTCATTGAAGACCATCACATGCACCGCCCGGTGCTTCAAACCTTGAGCGTGAACTTCGGATCTCGGCCTCTGGCCGGTCACATTATCGAATTCGTCTACGATGTCGAAAATATCTTCTTGCATGGAATTTGCTTAGTCGAAAGCGTTTGCATCCCACCCAGGAAGAACACTGGGATCAGGAAAATTACGAGCCCTTTTATCCACTTTCTCCTATGGCCAAAATTCCCATCGAAGTCATCGCCGAAGCTCTCAACAGCAACAAACTCGATCAGGACACTATCTCCAAAGTGATGAATGACATTGCCCACATGGCCCAAATTCTCGCTGAGGAAGAAAAGGCCCAACGCGAACCGCCGGTGAAGAAACAATACATTATCACGGTTAGCGACCCCCGAGGCACGCTTCCTGATGAAGACTACGTAGGATGGGTACTGCAGATCCCGGAATCCGACAATCCCGGCACAGCGATTGAACGAGTTAAGCGAGCGTCCTGCGAATACAATATTTCCAAGAAAGGCCGCAAATACCCGGTCAATAGTATTGGCGAAGCTTGCGAAGCTGTTGGAGCCAAGTTTCAGAAAGAGCAATCAGTGGCTATCAAAACGAAGCTACCGGTGACCGTACTGAGGACCGACAACATCTTGCCCAAAATCGAGGAGGAGTGAAAATCCCCGCTCCAAGAAGAGGAGTATACCTTTAGGCTTAAAGATCGCCTCGATTCTCCAATTTTACCACTAACAATCAACGGTAGACTTGAGTCATCTTGTCACGGAACAGGCAATCATCTCTCTCCTGTTTCGGAGGACTGAGCCTGTCCTCTCTGCCATTGGATTCGCACCCTCAGCAGTTCGTCCCAGAAGAGATGAAACCCTGGCAGGCCCGAGAGCTATCTTTCCAATTCGGTCTCCAAGCGCTCGGCTTTTGGCCCTCCCGCTCTTTCTCGCGTCGGGCTTCTTCCCTAATCTGATGCTGCTTTCGATTTTCTCGGAAGATAGTCAATTGCTCCTCTGTGAGATGCTGCTCGATAGCGATAGCCCGCTCGTCCATGAGGGCTCGAAATTCTGGTTCCATACTCTGATTTAGCTCCTTCATGGCCTCACCGAATTCGACGATTTCCTGCCTAACCAGGGGTAACTGATCTTCGGTAAGCTCCAAGGAACGCTCCATTCGGGATGTCATTCGATCAACTTGGACCCGGTAAACGTCTCTAGGAGTCCTGTGAGGGCGGTCGTGAGCTTGCTTCAAATAGAAGATCGTACTGCCAATGCCACAGAGACTGCCGATCACGAAAACGACCAACAGAATGAAAATAGCCCCGAGCTTCGATTTTTCGCTCATAAATACTGAGACCAATCCTCTCCAACCATGGCCTCTTCGAAGTTCTCGACGACTTCCATTTCGTCCCCCGTCAAATCGCGAACTTCCACGTTGAAGCTGGAAACAATCGCCAGCAACGCAGCGGCGCCGAGCCCGGCCCCAAGCGAAATTCTAGAGACCGGCTCCGCAAACAACTCCAGAACTCCGTCCAGTAAGCCCATTTTCTCTACTTTTAAGGACCCAACGGGCGAACGCAATTCGACCTCTAGCTGGGACCGCACGTAGGCCCGCACGTCGATAGCAGGCGGCGATTCCGAACGGCTCTCGCTTACGATTTCAGCCCAGGAGTGTGGTGTCCGTTTCTTTTCCGAGTCCATTTTTAATTAGTATTCTTCTTAGTTTCTTGCGGGCGCGAAAGCTCTTAACCTTAGTTTTCGAGAGGCCCCAACCCATTTGGTCGGCTATAACGGCTATAGGCAGCTCCTCGAGGTATTGCAATGTAAGGATTTGGCGATCGTCAAGGGGAAGCAAAGCCAGAATCTTCTGGGACTGCTCTGTCATTTCAAAAGTACGCCGCTGATCCGTCTTATCTGACAAAGCCCCGAGAACGAAATCGGTTTCTTCCGAGTTGTCTACGGCGATCGACGCAGGATTGCGGGAATTCTTTCTAAAGTAGTCGTAACCGGTGTTGTAAGCGATCTTGCGCAACCAGTTCTCGAAAGGCGCCGTTGGCTCCCAAGAGCTCAGTTTTCTGAAGCACTTGATAAAAGCCTCTTGAACCAAATCCTCGAGATCCGCCCGATATGGGCAAAACCGGTAGAGGCAGCGCGACAGCATCGTTTGATGACGGCGAACGATCTCGTCAAAGGCGGATAAATCCCCATCGAGCGAGGCGCTCACTAGCTCTTGATCTGTCGCAGCGTCGTAGTCGCGCATGAAAGTTAGCAAATCCGGTTCGTACCGATCCTGAAGTGTGATTAGCGAATCGCTCTTGGCGAGCGAAACTTCACCCCAACTAACTGCCGCCGCTAAGCCCATTAGCGCGAAACCTCCTTATCAAAAAGCAACTGGCGGCCCTGATAATCGGTCAAAACCTGTCCGTTGCCGAAATGTCGCACGAAAAATCTCGGAGAGCGCATGAAAAACTGTCTCTGTTTCGTAACTAATCGCATC
>DKNL01000271.1 GCA_002474325.1 Opitutales bacterium UBA7389 | reverse complement strand
AAGAGCGTTAAGGTTGACAAGGAAAACACGACGATCGTCGAAGGTTCTGGTTCTGCCAGCGACATTCAAGGGCGCGTGAAGCAAATCCGTCGTCAAATCGAAGAAACTACTTCCGACTACGATCGTGAAAAGTTGCAGGAGCGGCTGGCGAAGTTAGCCGGTGGTGTTGCTGTGATCAATGTTGGTGCGGCTACCGAGCCAGAAATGAAAGAGAAGAAGGCTCGCGTCGAAGATGCTCTGCACGCTACTCGTGCTGCCGTTGAAGAGGGCATCGTTCCTGGCGGTGGAGTTGCTTTGATTCGCGCTGCCAAAGCTATCGATTCCTTAAGTCTCGAAGGCGACGAAGCGATTGGCGCGGAGATCATCCAAAAAGCTGTTAGCGGACCAATCCGTCAGCTTTGCGCAAACGCGGGCGTAGAGGGTTCGGTTGTCGTTAAGGAGATCCTCGCGAGCGAAGGAAACATTGGATACAATGTGGCTACCGATGTTTACGAAGACCTGCTCAAAGCCGGTGTCGTTGACCCGACCAAGGTAACGCGTTCTGCATTGCAAAACGCGGCCTCGATCTCAGGCCTGCTGCTAACCACCGAGTGCATGATCACGGACATTCCTGAGAAGGAGGAAGCAGCTCCGGGTGGTCATGACCACGGCGGCATGGGTGGCATGGGCGGGATGATGTAATCATCGGCTCTAGCCTAAGCATACGCTTATTTTGGCGGCTCTCCTAGTGAGAGCCGCTTTTTTATTCGCTTCGAGAATGGTACCTTAAGCAACAAGAAATACTCAAACTGTCTTCCACGAGCGAAAAAGACTTCCAGCAATGCGAAGGAAAGTTGATGTTTTCCTGCTAGATTGAGTCCCCTCGGGAATCCCATTTCCGTGCATGGGATTGAAAGTCTTCTATCGTCGCTATCTTGTTTTGAGGGCGTTTACCCAATGAGAGATAGTTTCCTGATTGTTCTCGCAACCTTGAGACGAACTCTGAATAAGTCTTTTCCCCATGGATGCTGCTGAAGAATCTGATACGACTTCTCTTGATGAAGTCCTTGAGTTTGCAAAATCCCTAGCGATCGAGGTGGGCAAGCGGGCTCTTGAAATGAGAGATGCGGGGCTGTTGACTCAGGATTATAAGGAAAGTGCAGAACTAGTGACTTCTGCTGACTTGGTAGTGAGTCAAATGATCGAGAATGGGATCAAAGAACGGTATCCAAAACATGAGTTCTTCACTGAAGAGTCGGAAGGAGCAGCGGACCGGAGACCCGACCTTGGCGAACCGACATGGATTATCGACCCAATAGACGGCACAGTTGGCTACGCTCGGGGGCATTTCCAATTTTGCATTTCCATTGCCCTATGCATGGGGGGGGAAATCCAAGTTGGGGTTGTTTATTGTCCGGCTTTGGATGAACTTTTTACGGCGATCAAGGGGAATGGAGCGTATCTGAATGGGAACCCTATTCGCGTTAGCGCGACTGACCATCTCAAAAATTCGTTGGTGGCAACTGGCTTTCCTCACGGATGGGAGGGTATTGACCGAATCGTCGCCAGATTGGGAAAGGTTCGAAAAGGGTGCCGCGATGTCAGGCGCTCTGGATCCGCTGCCTTTGATTTAGTTTGGGTCGCCTGTGGAAGGATCGATGCTTATTACGAGGAGGGTACCAAAGCTTGGGATATTTGTGCGGGAAAGCTTATAGCAATTGAAGCAGGTGCTGATCATGGCTTTTTTGATGACAATCTAAAAAATGAACTGTCAGAAATACGTGGATACGCAATATTGACAGCGAATCCATTGGTGTTTCCCGAGTTGTTGACCATTCTAGATACCCGTTCTGACAAAGATTAGGTTTTCCGAGCTCACGATACAAGCTCTACGGGCATCCCGATTTCTACGAAACCGCTTTTGGATTCATTGATGAAGTTCTAACCGAACAAGACCCCTTCGCCCGGATACACGTGCAAAGACTGGATCTTTGGCATAGGAAAGGAATCCAGGATCCGTTAATGGCTAGTCCCTCGCTCTTTAAGAGCTTGATAGACATTGTCGGGAACGAATTCGCTAATATCGGCCCCATATTCCGCGACCTGTTTCACTAAAGTGGAGCTTGTATAGTTGTATCCCTCTTTCGTCATAACCAGAACCGTCTCGATATCGGGTCCTAAGTGCCGGTTCATGTTGGCCATTTGAAACTCAAATTCGAAGTCCGACACAGCTCGCAATCCGCGAATTATAACACTTGCCCTCTGTTCCTTGGCAAAGTCAATGAGAAGACCTTTAAAAGTTATAGCTTTCGCCGTTGGGAATCGGTCCAGGTTTTCATTGACCAATTGTAGGCGCTTTTCGGCTGAAAAGAAGGGGTCTTTGTCTTGGTTTTCCGCTATGGCAATGATGACCCGGTCAAAGATTCGGCAAGCCCGCTCGAGCACATCGAGGTGGCCATGGGTGATTGGATCGAAGGTTCCCGGGTAGATGCATACGTTCATAAACCGTTTTGGAGAAAAGCGATGGAGCTCGGATTTGCAACGAAATGTTTCTAATATGGCAACTCATGGCTCAAGAGCTTTACTTTGATCGATCGAGATATTTGATTGTCGGAGAATGAATTTGCCGAACGTACTTACGCTTTCCCGGATACCGTTAATGTTCATGATTGTATGGCTAATGAGGGAGACTTTTGTTGGCGCGGCTAGCATGGCTTTCGTCCTCTTTGTCGTGGCTGGACTGACAGACTGGCTGGATGGCTATATCGCTCGAAAACGAGGAATTGTTTCCAATTTTGGCACTCTTATGGACGCCTTGACCGATAAGATCTTGATGTTGGGCTTGATGATAGCACTGGTCGACATCGGCAGGGTTCATATTTTCTTGGTTTTGCTTATTCTTGGACGGGAATTCATGATTACAGGAATGCGCTTGGTCGCAGCTACGAAAGGCGTCGTGGTAGCAGCGGAAAGTTCTGGTAAGCAAAAAACGGTGACACAGATTCTGGCGGTGGGAGCCTTCTTGCTCGAATCCCTTTTTCGATTCGATTTTGGAGGAGATGAAGGGGGTTGGATGTATCGGATTGCTGAGGAGCTCAATTGGCTAGGTCTCATTCTCTTTGGACTATGCGTTTTTATGACTTTGTATTCGGGCATAAAATACTTCAAAAAGTACGGAGAGCTCGTATTTTTTGAAGGGGGTGAATCCAAAAAATGATGCGCAATCCCCGATGGGCTCGTTATTGGCCAACCCATGTCGTGCTCAGGATAGCCACCTTGGGCAACTTAGGTAGTCTCAAAGCTCCAGGCACATGGGGATCCGTGGCTGGCATTCTCCTCTACGTCGTCCTTTTCTACCAGTTAACCGGATTTTTCGGGATACTGCTTATCCTGGGAGCGTGCTATTTCGCTATCGGAATATGCGGCGAAGCGGAGAAGCGTATGAAGAAGGTAGACCCCGGCGAGATCGTCTTGGACGAGGTTGTAGCCATGCCAATTTGCTATTTAGGGATTAAGCCATTCATGGAGGAGGGATACACTCCGCTTATTCTGGTATCAGGTTTTATTGTATTCCGGCTATTCGACGTTCTCAAACCATTCGGGATTAAGCGTCTACAACGGTATTATGGCGGTTTTGGCGTGGTAATCGATGATGTCGTAGCCGCTATTACTACCTGCCTTATCCTTAACCTCGGTCTAAGACTCTGGCTAGGTTTTTAGCGGATGCCTACGTAAAAAAACAGGCTAGTCAAAACCCCAACGATCCCACTTTCGGAATCTACGATTGGCCAATAAAATGTCTAATCTTGTGCATTAAAATGGCCGTTTTTGTAAAACGGGGATGGTCCAGCGTACAAATTATGCTGGAGATGTTTAGTATGGATTTGTCCTTTGGGAGGGTGTTGATTTGTAGGTGGTACAATGAGCCCTGCCCTTTACAGATTGGGTTTCTGCGAATCCCAATCAATTTGCCAGATCGGGGATTTAGGTGGACTCCTTGGTGGTCGAACGCTTGCGGGCTTTCACGAGTATCATGGTGCCTGCGATTGCCATCAATAGAGAGAGCGTCGTTCCTCGGCTCATGCCTAGGGTGAGGGCGGCATCGGGTTCTCGAAATTGCTCTCCAGTAATTCTTAAAATCGAGTAGCCTATCAGGAATTCGCCCGCCAATAATCCGGGATGCTGTTTGAGCACTGGCGTCTTCCAGATTCGAATTTGAGAATAGGCTAGAAGGACGAATCCCTCCAGAAAAGCTTGATAGAGCTGAGAAGGGTGTCGAGGAAGGGTACCTCCGTCGGGCGCTGTGGAAAAAAGCACAGCCCAAGATACATAACTCACCTTTCCCCATAACTCGCCGTTAAGAAAATTTGCAATTCGCCCAAGTAGTAGTCCGGCTGGAGCGAGGGAACAGACGAGATCGGCAGTCAGCCAGAACGATGCATTGTTTTTGCGGGCGATATACCAAGTGGCCGCAGTTGCTCCGATGAAGCCCCCATGACTGGCCATGCCACCCTCCCAAATAAAAAAGATCTTCCAGGGTTGGGAGAAGATCAAGTGAGGCGTGTAGAAAAGGAAATAGCCGACTCGCCCGCCTGCGATGACGCCGATAATCAGTGCGATAAAGAGATCCGTTTGTTGATTCTGATCGTATGCGGAGCGGCCGCCTTTGAAGTAGCGATTGAGGAGCCAGGCTCCTATTAGAAAGCCGAGAATGTAAGCCAGGCCATAGTAGCGTATCCCGAAGTCTTCCGTGAATTGAATGAGGAAAGGCGTGGGCTTATGTTCCCAGTAATCCATTAAGAATTATCAACTTTTTGAGAATTATGTTGGGCTAGCGGATCGTTTTCTATGCTATTCTCATTGCGAGCGAGCTCTCGCATGTCGATCGCCATATCGTCCTTTTCGAAAATTTCCTGCCCAAGGATAGACTCAATGATATCCTCCATGGTGACCACTCCACCGAGTGATCCGAACTCATCGACGACGGCGAGGAGTTGCTGTTGGGTTTTCAGCATCTTCTGTAAAGCGCTGTAAGCGCTGACCGTATCCGGAACGAAATGGATATCATCCATGATGTCGGATAGCTTCACTTCGTCATGATCGTCGGCCTTCTGCTTGAGAAGATCGCGACGGCGGGCTATGCCGACAACATTATCAAGCTCTTCCGAGTAAATTGGAATGCGAGCGAATGGAATATGTGGCCACTTATTGAATACCTCGCCAACAGTTAGCGATTTCTCCATGGCGTTGACGACAACACGCGGAGTCATGATTTCGCCTACTAGAACGTCGTCTAGCTTCAAGGCGTTGGTTACCATGTCCGATTCGCTGGAAGTGAGGCGGCCCTCTTTTGCGCCTTTTTCAGCCAGGAGAATGATTTCCTTTTCGTCAGCGTCGGGGTCTTGCAGTTGTTCCTCCTTGACGACGAGACGAACGGAAAGGTTGGTCAAGTAGGTGATGGGAGACATTAAGTATTTTAGGAACACCAGAGGACTGACGACCCAGGGGTGCAATTTAGTTCGGTAAACAACTCCCAAGTTTTTGGGTATGACCTCTGAGAAAATCAGCACCCCTAAAGTCATCCCACCTGTTATGATACCGACTATCGCGTTACCCCACATAATCACCGCGAGTCCGCTAACTAGCGCCGTACCCGCGGTATTGGCTATCGTGTTCAGGGTGAGAATCGCCGATATGGTGTCGGAAAGATCCAGCTTCAGTTTCTCTAGTTTGTCCCCTTTTCGAGGTCGATGGTTCTTGAGGGCTTCAACCTCGGCTACAGTAGTGCTGAGGATTAAGGCCTCCATCATGGAGCAGTAGAACGAAGCTCCGATTGTAAAAGCGACCGCTCCTATGAACGCTATAAGCATTGGCGGTCAGGTGAATATAAACACCTGGTTTTTTGGGATTTGGTGATGAAACACTTTATCGCCAGGTCGTAGCTGAAGTGGCAGCGAAGTCTTAGACTCATTAAAGAATCTGTTAATGGTTATAGCTAGTGAAGCAAAAGGCAAGCGTTCAACGTAGATCTCGATTTCAGATGGCTCCCGAAAAGTTGAGAGGTTCCAATAGTTCATCTGACTTAGCGGCTTGATCCACACTACTTTGGGGCCTAGTAAATTGGTGTGAGCTTCATTTTATCCCTCGATCAAGGTACGACCAGCTCTCGAGCCATCCTATTTGATAAGGAGGCGAGAATCGCAGGGGTTGGCCAGCACGAATTCCCTCAGATATTTCCCCAGTCGGGTTGGGTAGAGCATAATGCGGAGAAGATATGGGAAACGCAGTGTCAATCGATTGAAGCCGCCTTGAAAAGCGCCAGCGCTGAATGGGAAGGTATAGAGGCTATTGGCATTACGAATCAGCGAGAAACGGTCGTCATTTGGAATCGCGAAACTGGCAAGCCCATTGCTAACGCCATC
>DKNL01000233.1 GCA_002474325.1 Opitutales bacterium UBA7389 | reverse complement strand
GGTCTCTTAGGCCTCTGCTTGGCCGGTCTGCTAGCAGCCATCATGTCTAGCGTCGATTCCGGGCTCTGCGCCTGCGGCTCCCTCCTTACTTACGACTTCTTCGCCAAGATTAAGAAAGGGGCCTCCGAAAAAGATCTCTTAAAAGAAGGTCGCATAATCATGGTCATCCTCTTGGTCGCCTGCATGCTGTTTGCCCCCTTTATTCGCAACTTCAAAGGACTCTTCGACTACCTCTTAGCCGTATGGGCTTTTCTCTCGCCGGGGGTATTCGTCACCGTGATATTCGGGCTTTTCTACAAAAAATCCACTGAACGAGCCGCTTACTGGACATTGGTCATCGGCGTCGTTCTCGGCTTCTTCTCCTTCTGCCTCCTCAACCTCCCGCTACTCTCAGGAATCAAGGAACACCTTCCTTACATTCTTCAGAACAAGCTCAACCTTTCCCCTTGGGTAACTATTGTTTGTGCGGCAAGTATGTACTTGATGAGCAACTACGGAAAGAGAACAGAAAAAGACCTTACCAACGCGCAAACGGTAGCGATTGATTCTATTTCTCTGACCATGACACCGGACGAATCGCGGAACTATGCGCGATTCCTCATCGGCCTAGCCTGCTTCGTAATAGCAGTTATCGCGTTTTTCTCGCCCCTAGTATTCTAGATAGCGGATACAGGATAGTCGATCTCTTTGTTAAACGAAGCCAGGCCTTAAATGATTCAATTTGCATTAGAGGTTGAGTTTGACTTCAGGGTTTCACTTGGCACGCAGGTCGACAGTTCCTGGCGAAAAGGAGATACGCTACCAAAAATCCAAAAACCCAATACGGTTGGCATCCTCAGGGAAGCACCGAGAACCTAAACAACCTTCATGCTTGCTGCCACAACCTGCATCGGCTTCATGGCTTTCGTCGCCTGGTATTCATGGCGAAAGACTCGAGGTCACATTTCATCGGCCGGGGGCTACTTCCTAGCCGGGCGCGGCTTGACGGGCCTTTTCATAGGAGGTTCGCTCTTGCTCACCAATATATCCACCGAACAGCTAATCGGTCAAAACGGGCTAACCTACGCCGGGAATATGACGGCCCTCGCTTGGGAAGTATGGGCCGTACGGGGGATTATCCTTCTCGCCGTCCTTTTCCTGCCCATGTATCTCAGCGGAGCCTTCGCGACAATGCCCACCTTCCTGAAGTCACGCTACGGCGAAGGCACTGGCCGCCTCGTTAGCTGCTTGCTGATGTTCGGGTACATCTTCATCTGGTCGCCCTCGGTACTCTACGGGGGATCGCTCGCCCTCATGAAAGCCCTCGATATTCAAGCGTCCACAGGTTGGTCTCAAACTCAGACACTCTGGATCGTTACTTGGACAATCGGCATCATCGGAGCCATTTATGCCATTGGCGGTGGATTGCGAGCGGTCGCCATTTCAGACACGATTAACGGGTTTGGGCTCCTTGTAGTTGGATGCTTGTTGCCGATCTTCGGTCTCATGACCTTGGGAGATAAGCTTGGTGTTGGCATTGGTGGAGCTTTGAAGAAAATAACAACCACCCATACGGAAAAGCTCAATGCCATCGGGACGGGGCACGAACTCGACGCCATACCGATATCGGCGGTGTTCACGGGCCTCATGGTTATGGCTGTCTTTTATTGGGGTACCAATCAGTTCATTATTCAAAGGGCCCTTGGAGCCGCGAATCTAAAGGAAGGGCAGAAAGGGCTTTTGTTAGCTGGATTCTTCAAGATGCTAATTCCATTCATGGCCATGTTCCCAGGCCTGATCGCCTTTCATTTGTTCGGTCCCAATCTCGAACCCAGCGACATGGCCTATCCTGCCCTAGTTAAAGCCGCTTTGCCGAAACCGCTGTTAGGCCTATTTATCGCCGTTCTGCTTGGAGCAGTATTCTCGACATACAACTCGCTCCTCAATTCTGCGGCCACTATGTTCGCCTTCGATATCTACAAGCCAATCTTCGACAACGACGCCGACGGCATTCGTCTCATTCGCGTTTCCAAGGTTTTCGCTTTAGCGATCGCTATCGTTACCTTATTCATGGCCCCCAATTTAGTAAACGCTCCAGATGGGCTCTTCATTTTCATCAACAAGTTCGCGGGATTTATCGCAATACCCATCGCTTGCCTCGTGATTCTTGGACTCTTCGCTAATTCGCTACGCATTCCTCCCCGAGCAGCCCAGTTCGTCATTATCTTCCACATCGCTACCTACTACGCCCTTGTTTGGGGACTCGAAAGCTTCGGAATCGTAATCCCCATTCACTGGATGCATGTATTCACAATCCTATTCCTTCTTGAGTCCGCTATAATAATTTCCTGGGCTACCTTAAAGCCCCATAGCGAACCATACGAAAAAATTCATGATCCCAAGGTAGATATGATCCCGTGGAGATACTCCATGCTCATCAGTGCCGTCCTACTATCCTCTGCGACAATGATCTTTGTGATATTTTCCAAGCCCGGGCTCGCTCACTCGGAGGGGATTGTCAGTCCTCAATTCGGATATTGGTTCTCGGGCTCAGTGCTAATCTGTCTCTCGTTTTGCCTATGGGCCCATCGATGGCTTCAGCCGAGATACGAGGACTATGTAGAGCAACGGTATAGCAAAAAGACTTCCTAACAAACTCATGACCATTAATCAATTTTGCCTGATGATTCCCGAGCGTTTATTCGCCGCCGTCCGCCTACTCGTTGTCTCTACT
>DKNL01000204.1 GCA_002474325.1 Opitutales bacterium UBA7389 | reverse complement strand
CGTAATGATCTCAGTTCCATAGGGATAAAATCTTTTGATTATGAACCTATGGTGGCGAGAGGTTTTTTGGATGGCGGGCCCGGAATGGGATATTTGCTTGTTTTGCATCAGCGATGCGGGTAGATTATAGAACATCGGTCTTCTTACTTATGAAACCGTCTGTTTTGTTATGAGGCGTCGTCCCTATCTCCGTTTTCATCCACTGTGTCTGAATGCGCTCGGCATTCTCTTCTTAGTGAGCGTTGCTAGGGCAGAGGATGGCTTGCCTGAGACGATCAGCTACTATGAGCACGTGAGGCCTATATTCCAGGCCAAGTGCCATGGTTGCCATCAGCCGGCTCGGTCCAAGGGTGAGTATATCATGACGGATGTTGCTCAGCTCATCCAGGGTGGCGAAGGGGGAGAGGCGGTGGTGGTAGCTCATGAGCCGACTGAAAGCTATTTGCTCGACATGGTGACGGTGCAGCCGGGAGACGATCGGCCGGAAATGCCCGAGGATGATGAGCCGCTGACGCCATACGAGGTTGCCCTGGTGGCGGCCTGGATCGACCAAGGCGCTCTAGACGACACACCTGATAATGCTCGTCAGCGATACGACCAAGACAATCCCCCTCAATATGCCGTTCCCCCTGTTCTGACATCGCTCGATTTTTCTCCTGATGGAAAGCTGTTAGCTGTGGCGGGCTTTCACGAAGTTCTGCTACACCGGGCAGATGGATCGGGTTTGGAAGCTCGATTGATTGGCCTTTCAGAACGGATCGAAAGCGCTCGATTCTCACCCGATGGCAAGAGGCTCGTCGTGGCGGGCGGTCTGCCAGGCCGCATGGGCGAGATTCAGATCTGGGATGTCGAGGAACGAAAACTCATTCTTTCCAAACCGGTGGGCTATGACACCGCTTACGGAGCCAACTGGTCGCCCGATGGAAAATTCGTTTCCTATGGTCTTCCTGACAATACGGCACGGGCCATCGATGCGGAGACCGGTGAGCAAGCCCTCTTCATGGGAGGTCACAATGACTGGGTATTAGATACGACTTGGTCGATTCAAGGAGACTACCTGGTTTCAGTGGGCAGGGATATGAGCGCCAAGCTGACTGAAGTGAAGACTGAGCGTTTCATCGACAACATTACTTCCATTACGCCAGGCGCTTTGAAAGGGGGGCTTAACGCGATCGATAGACATCCGCTCAAAGATCACATTCTTGTAGGGGGCGCTGACGGCGTACCTCAGATTTATCGCATGTATCGGGAAACGGATCGCAAGATCGGGGACAATGCCAATCTGATTCGAAAGTATCCATCGATGAAGGGCCGTATTTGGAGTGCGGCCTTTGCTCCAGACGGGAAGACTTTCGCGGCAGTATCCAGTTTCAACGGACTTGGGCAAATCAATCTATACCGATCCGAGTACGATGCCACGATTACAGAGGATCTTAAGAAACAGTTTGAAACCGCTCGGCGCAATCCAGATGGGAGCAAGAATATCGATCCATTAATTGAAAAATTCCAAACTGAAGGGGCCAAGCTGTTGCACTCGCTGGACTTGGATTCTCCGGTCTTCTCGGTAGCCTACTCTCCGGATGGCAAGACGATCGTTGCCGGTACATCAGACGGGCGTATACAATTTGTGGATGCAACGAATGGCGAGCGAGTTCGGGAGATCGTCCCTATTGAAGTTTCCGATTCCGAATCGCTGGCCTTGTCGAAGCCCTTAAAGCCCAAGGATCCCGTTAGCCACAAAAAGGGCGTATCTTTTTCGTTTGAGGAGCAGCTTCCCGAAGGCACTCGAGTAGCCTCGCTAGAGATTGTTCCAAAGTCGATTCGATTGGATTCCCCGCAGGCCTACAACCAGCTACTTGTGACGGGAAAATTGGATACGGGTGAAACAATAGACCTTACTCGCTTGGTAGACTGGAAGCTGAGCCAGCCGGTTGCGGAGGTAGATGAGCGGGGAATGATCCGTCCGGCATCGGAAGGTCGAGCTACTTTGACCGCTGCTCTAGGGCGAAAGAAAGCGACTGCAAGCGTCAGGGTCGGTGAGTTAGGGTTGGCCTACAATCCCGACTTTATCAAGGATGTGAATCCGATATTGACCCGTCTTGGCTGCAACGCGGGAGCCTGCCATGGCGCCCAGGATGGCAAGGCGGGTTTCAAGTTGAGCCTGCGAGGCTATGACATGATTCATGACGTTCGAGCGTTTAGCGACGACCACGCTGCTCGGCGCGTGAACTTCGCTTCGCCGGATGACTCTCTCATGCTGTTGAAGGCCACTGGAGCGGTGCCCCACGAGGGCAGCGCCGTCACTGATGTCGGGTCCGACTTCTATGAAGCCATCCGTCAATGGATCTCGGACGGAGCGACATTCGATAGAGAATCCCAGAAAGCGAGTCGCATCGAAATCGAGCCTCAGAACCCGGTGATTCAGGAAATCGGTGGCAACCAGCAGATTCGGGTGATCGCTCACTACCTGGATGGATCCAAGCGTGATGTAACTGGGGAGGCGATTGTGGAGAGTGGAAATACTGAAGTGGCATTAACTGATGATTTTGGCCTGCTTAATACGATCCGCCGGGGCGAGGCTCCGATACTGGTTCGCTACGAAGGGGCTTATGCAGCCACGACGCTTACGGTGATGGGCGATCGAACCGGTTTCGAATGGGAGGAACCAGAGAAGTGGAATGAAATTGATGCGTTGGTGGCCGCTAAATGGGAGCGGATGAAGATACGCCCGTCACGCTTGACGACTGATACCGGGTTCATTCGCCGTATCCACCTCGACTTGACGGGACTCCCGCCAACGCCGGAGCAAATTACCAATTTCGTCCAGGATCCTCGACCTTCGCAGGAGAAGCGGTCCGCTTCCATAGATGCTTTGATCGGATCGAAAGAGTTCATCGAAAACTGGAGCAACAAGTGGGCGGATTTGTTGCAGGTGAACTCGAAGTTCCTCGGAAAAGAGGGAGCCTCCTTGTTTCGAGATTGGATTCGGGCACAAGTGGCGAGCAACAAGCCGTATGATGAATTTGTATACGACATTCTGACGGCCAAAGGATCGAACAAAGAGAACCCAGCCGCATCCTATTACAAGATCCTGCGTACGCCCGAAGAACTGGTCGAAAATACGACTCACTTGTTCTTGGGAACGCGGTTCAATTGCAACAAATGCCACGACCATCCTTTCGAGCGTTGGAATGTGGATAATTATTATCAGACTGCCGCCTATTTTTCGCAGATCGATCTCAGTCGGGATAAGGCAAACGCTCCCAAGGAGAACATTGGCGGAAGTGCGGTGGAGAACGCTAAACCGCTGTTCGAGGTAATCGAAGACAAGCTCGAAGGGGATATCGTGAATATAGTGACGGGAAAAGTCGCCGAACCGGAATTCCCTTATCCAGCAACAGCGAACGCCCTCATCGGTGGCGACGATACCCCATCGCGCCGAGAGGAAATAGCCGCTTGGCTGACGGCGGAGGATAATCAGTTTTTTGCCAAAAGCTACGCAAATCGTATTTGGGGATACCTTACGGGGACGGGTTTGATAGAGCCTATCGATGATATACGAGCGGGGAATCCCCCGACGAATACTGAACTGATGGATTACCTGACGGATTCCTTTATCAATTCTGGTTTCGATGTGCAGGCCTTGATTCGGGAAATCTGCAATTCCAGGACCTATCAGCTTTCCATCGAAACCAATCCCTTTAATGAGGACGATGCCATCAATTATTCTCATGCCAAGGCCCGCCGATTGCCAGCGGAAGCTCTTTATGATGCCGTTTACGCCGTTACTGGCTCGACTCCAAATATCCGTGGAGCGAGGCCTGGGATGCGAGCGGTAGAACTCGCGGATGCCGCTCTGGATACGGAAAGCGGTTTTCTCGCCAATCTCGGCCGGCCGGCCCGCGAGTCCGCTTGCGAATGTGACCGCCAAAATGATGTTCAACTGGGAGCGGTGATGTCTCTGCTTAGCGGTCCTTCGGTAGCGGAAGCTATTGGCGATCCCAAGAATCGGATTGCTGAACTAGCCCGGTCAGTTGGTGATGATCGGGCCCTAATCGAAAAGCTTTACCTTCGCGTCTTGAACCGATTACCGTCCGATCGAGAAAGTGCACTTGTATTGGATAATTGGAGCCAAATTGAAAGCGACCACCAGGTCCTGCTGGATCGGCTGGCCCAAGCGGAAAGCGACTGGGTTTATCGCAAAGCGGAATTAGAAGGGGACCGATTGGGGGCTATAGCTCAAGCCCAGAGGGCTATCAAAGGCTACGAGCCAGAGTATTTAAGAAAACGAAAGGCTGCGCAGGAAGAGCGAGCGGATCGTATCGCTATTGCAGAATCGGAATTGTTCGCCTTCGAGGATAGTACGCTTCCGTCCCTAAGGGATAAGGCTATCGAGTTTTTGGAACCTAAGCGTTTCAGAACCCTGTGGACCCCTCGCAGCCCAGAAAAGGCGGTGGCTGAGCGGGATAGATTGTCGTTGGTGATTCAGCAAAATGGTTCTGTGATAGCTTCAGGTGATGGACAGGCGAATGCGGTTTACACCGTAGAGATTCCTTTCGAGTCGGGAGGCGTTACTGGCGTGATGCTAGAAGCGTTAACCGACGAATCCTTGCCTGGATTTGGGCCGGGGTTACACAAAAGCGGCACATTTGTGATCACCGAATTCGAACTAGGTTTCCGATTGGGAGAGTCTTCTGAAAAAATGAAGGATCTCAAGCTCGTGGACGCCGTTGCGGACTTCACTGAGCCGGGTTACGATGTACTGAATGCCATCAATAAAGATAAGGATCGCGATGACAAAGGCTGGTCCATAGGCGATCGAGGCAGAGAGACGCATTGGGCGAGGTTCGCGTTGGATAAGCCCCTGAGCGTCGAAAGTGAAAAGGGAAAGCTCGTGGTTATCATAACCTGTCGATATTCGGATAACGAATTCCCGTTAGGAAAGTTTCGTATCTACACAACGGATGCAAAAGACCCGTTAGAGCGAGGTTTGCCCGGATCCATAGCGTCGATCTTGTCGAAGCCGGAGATTGAGTGGAGCCCAGCGGATATATCAAGCGTGACAGACTGGGTGAAATTGCAGGAGCCAGAATATCTCCAAAAGCGATACGCCTGGATTACTGCCAAGCGCCCATTGCCGACGGATTCAGCGATGGACGAATTAAAAGCCGCATTAGTCAAAGCTGAGCAGCAAGTACCTGTCGATCCAACGTTGATTCAACTTCGAAACGACGCTCGGTTTTCCGTCGAGCAAGCTGCCAATCGAAGGTTAACGGCCGCCCAAGATTTGACATGGGCGCTGATTAACAACGCAGCCTTTATTTTCAATCATTAACATTTCGATCACTTATACCCATGTTTAGAATACCCGGACCTAAAGGAAAAGATCTTTGCGATTCCCATTTGCCCTGTAGTCGACGCGATTTCCTCCGCGTAGGTGGAGCGGGAATGCTGGGAATGTCCCTTAACAATATTCTACGTGCCCAGTCGGCTTCAACAAGCAGCCAGTTCGCTCACCGGAAGGGCTGGGGCCAAGCGAGGTCTGTTATTATGGTATATTTGCAAGGGGGTCCGAGTCACCTCGACTTATGGGATCCCAAGGAACCTGATACGGTACCCGACAACGTGCGGTCGGAATTCAAGAACATCCCCACTAAAATCCCTGGCGTTAATTTCACAGATATCATCCCCCACTTGGCGAAGATCAACGACAAGTTCACAACCATTCGATCGATGAGCTACACGCCGAACGGGCTCTTCAACCATACCGCCGCAATCTATCAGATTATGACCGGCTACACGACAGATAAAGTGAGCCCATCCGGTCAGTTGGAACCGCCGAATCCCAAAGATTTCCCCAACTTCGGCTCGAACATCACGCGTCTAAAACCGACCGAAGAGCCGATGCTCCCTTTCGTCATGCTGCCAAGGCCACTTCAAGAGTCGAATGTGGTCAACAAGGGTGGAACAGCCGGATTTCTGGGCAAAGCCTACGATCCGTATTATCTGTTCCCGGAAGGGGATGATATGAATATGTCCAAGCTGGACAATATCAGGGTGGACGACCTTCAACTCCGCCCAGACGTATTCTCGGTACGACTACGAAGACGAGCAAGCCTGCGCGAATCGATCAATGCCCAGATGCCGACTATCGACAAGGCGGTAGAGGAATACAATATTGATGAGTTCTATGACCAAGCTCTTAACCTTCTGGTAAGCGGTAGGGCTCGGGAAGCTTTTGCCATCGAGAATGAGAAGGAGAAACTCAGAGATCGTTATGGGCGCAACACTTTCGGGCAAAGCTGCCTATTAGCCCGTAGGCTGGTTGAAGCCGGAACCCGGGTTGTGGAAGTCGTTTGGCCCAAGGTAGCTAATTCCGACAATCATAGTTGGGACCATCACGTCGGCTTGAGCAAACGTATGAAGAACCAGTCGGGGCCTATGCTGGATCAAGGTCTTAGTGCATTGTTCGAGGACCTAGACAATCGGGGCATGCTGGACGATACGTTGGTGGTGGCTATAGGAGAGTTCGGGCGCAGCCCAGAGAAAGGGGTTTCGACGTCCGGCAACTCCAATAGTGCGGACGGTCGAGATCACTGGCCGTATTGCTACACCAGCGTCATTGGTGGTGCCGGTATCAAACGCGGCTACGTGCATGGCAAGTCGGACAAAACAGGCTCGGCCCCCACCGAAGATCCAGTTCATCCAACCGAGATTCTGGCGACGGTGTATCACGCTATGGGAATCGATCCCCAGACTATCGTACATAATCACCTCAATCAGCCTAGGGAGTTAGTGAAGGCTGAAGCGGTGGAGCGGTTGTTTGCTTAGTTGGGGCTTAGTTTCGGGGATACTCTCGCTTAAGTGTACCGATTGTCGCAGAAAACAAGCTCGCTTTTGGTCGCGATTTCCGTGACCGCCGTCTCGCAGCTGAACTTCGCGAGAGGGCCGGAGCCAAACGTACTTTTCGTTTTCGCTGATGATCTAAGAATGAATCTTGGGTGTTGATCCACTGGAATTGCAAAACCTGAACGGTGTTCCTGAATTCGAAGTGATTTTGGAGCGGATACGAAAACTTATGGATGTCGAACGCCAAGGCAAGGAAAGTAGCATGGCAGTTGATGGTTGATAGGACTACCGAAATGGGAATCAGGGTAGGGATTCTGGTGAGGTTAACGCTCGCGAGCTCGGAGGGCTGAAACCTGCTGACCGGCGTTGATGTTGCTGGAATCACCAAGCTAGCTGGCCTTATTGCGTTTAGCCATGGATTCGATCGTTTCCGTGGCATGAAAGGGGATCGGAGGAGAATTGCAATTCCGCTCCAAAAGAGTTTTTTGGTTTGTTGAAAATGGATTTAGTGAAGGGAATTGCGATTTTGTGGCTGGGTTTCGGGGTTGGGCTAATTCTGTCCGCGACAGGGTATCATGCCCAAAAGGATGCAGGTTATTTCGAAGGTTCACTGCGATATGTGGTGTCGCGCTATTCTCTGAGATCAGGGAAGGCTATCGAACGTGAGCAAGTAAATATCTTAGCGACCGCAAATCGGCTTAGCATTCCCTCGCTTGATATGGCCGACGTCTTCGCGAACAACGCCCCGGCAGGGGTGAATTCGGTGCTCTTTCGTCACGACAGCGACGATTTCATAATCTATGGCGAC
>DKNL01000310.1 GCA_002474325.1 Opitutales bacterium UBA7389 | reverse complement strand
CGCCTGCCATTCCACCGGAATACCAACCCGTTTCATCATGAATTTCGTAAAATCCCTTCCAATCATCCTTCTCGTCGCCACCTCGAGGGTATTCGGACACGGAAATCCGATCCCTCACAACCATCCACATTCAGGCAGCTCGCTCGGTTGGATAGCGGTAATCGCATTGATCGGCGTTCTATCTTTAGCGATAGGCTATTGCGCTCGCCGAAGCACACGGCAACCTGGCAACTACCCAAAAACCCGTAAAATATCGAGGAGATCATCCCCTCTCTAGACGAGCGTCTCGATCGCAACAATTCCTTCGTATCCGCCAATCCCGATGAATGATGCTGCCCAGACAGAAGCCTTGAACAGGATTGAAACCTGGTTTGGCGAATTGGAAGGCAGCCTCACCGCATTCTCAGGGGGCGTCGACTCAGCCCTCGTCCTATACCTTTCCCAACTTTTCCTCGGTAAGAACGGAATTGGCGTGGTCGCGGATTCGCCAAGTTTGAAACGGTCGGATCTCCAAATCGCCAAAGACTTTTGCAAACAGTACGACATCACCCTACGTATTCTGAAAACCGACGAGTTGGACAACCCAGACTACGCGAAGAATCCGTTTAATCGCTGCTACTACTGCAAAGACACGCTCTACCGAAGGCTAAGAGAGCTTCAAAAGCGTGAATTCCCAACCTTCCATTTGCTGAATGGGGCCAACAGAGATGATCTCCAGGATCACCGCCCTGGACACCAAGCAGCCAAGGAGCAAACCATATGTTCGCCTCTCGCCGATTGCGGTTTAGGGAAAATCGAAATCCGTTCGCTTGCTCACCGATTTGAGCTGCCGGTTTGGAGCAAGCCAGCAAGTCCCTGCATGAGTTCGCGCATCCCCTACGGGCACGCTGTATCCAAAGAGAAACTATCGCAAGTTGAATCCGCGGAAATCGCCCTCAACCAGTTCGGATTCGAGGAGGTCCGCGTCAGGCACTTTGGAGACATCGCTCGTATCGAAGCTCCAAACGATTCAATTCCGCGATTGCAAACCCTGTTTCCGCTGATCGAATATGCACTTCAAGGCATCGGCTTTAAGAAAATCGAAATCGACGAGGAAGGTCTGATTTCCGGAAAGCTTAATCGAGCTATACAAACCAATGGATGACTTCATTTTGGATACCGAACGCGAAAAACGATTAGGGTTTCCTGAAGTCATCTTCGGAAACTCGAAATCAGTAGAGCTGCTTCGTCGCATTCTCGGCGAGTACCACTCGAAAGGGGAGAACGCCTTGGCTACCCGCGTACAACCCGACAAAGGCCAAGCCCTTAAAGAATCCTTCCCCGACGCCCACTACGATTCGGTTTCCCAATCCTTCCTAATCCAATATCGTGAACTCGATGACGAGAATGCTCCCATTGCTATTCTAAGTGCCGGCAGCTCTGATCTGAGTGCGGTCAACGAGGCCTACTTCACTCTAAACTTATTGGGCACTCCCGCTAAGCGAATCAATGATGTAGGTGTTGCAGGAATACATCGCCTATTCAATCGGCTCGACGATCTCAAAGCCTGCCGAGTACTTATTGTGGTAGCTGGATTCGAAGGTGCTCTTCCCAGTGTTGTTGGAGGCTTGCTATCCCAACCGATAATCGCCGTTCCGACGAGCGTTGGATACGGTGTCGCCCAAAGCGGAACCACCGCCCTTCACGCCATGCTAACTAGCTGTGCCAACGGCATCACTGTTACCAATATCGATAATGGCTACGGAGCCGCTATGGCTGCCTACCGGATATTGAGACAGATCGGGCTGGATCCATCGTAAACGCCCGACGAAAAAGAGACCCAACCGCCACCTCCATTCATGAAAGTTCTCTACATCGAACCCTTTTCCGGACTATCCGGCGATATGTTTCTCGGATCCTTGTGTGGGTTGCTCGATGCCTACGACGAGATCCTCGAGCTGCCAGAGAAACTAAATCTCCCAGATGGTCGTATCGAAATTAATCCTACTGAGAAAAACGGAATCGTTTGTAAGCAGATTCGCGTCGTTGACCTAAACGAGAATTCCGAAAGTTCAGAGCACCATCACCACCATCACCACCATAATAAATCTGAAAGCGACCATCATCACGGTCATCACCATCATCATCGCCATTTAAGCGACATCATAAAGATCATCGATGAAGCGGCGATAGCTGCGGAGGCGAAACAAATAGCTCGGGAAATCTTCCAATTTATTGGTGAAGCGGAGTCGCAAGTGCACGACATTCCGATCGAGAAAATCCACTTTCATGAGATCAGCGCGGTGGACTCGATAATCGATATCATTGGTTGCGCGGTAATGTTAGAACGCCTGGAGATTTCCAAGGCCTATTGCGATCCCATTTGCGTTGGTTACGGAATGGTTACCACCCAACACGGAAGGTTGCCTGTTCCTGCCCCAGCAACGGCTAAGTTGCTGTATGGAATGCCTACATACAAAGGAGACGAAGAGGGCGAACGCGTCACTCCCACAGGAGCCGCTATTCTTAAGTACTTGAATCCTGTCTTTGCCTCAACGGAAATCGCAATCGAAGAAAGCGCTTACGGTCCCGGGCAGAAGGAGTTTATCGCTCCCAATGTTCTTAGACTCTCGATCGGGACCGTCTCAAGGCAGCCGGATTCCCTTTTTTCCGTGGAAACCAATTTAGACGATTGCCCACCAGAATCGCTTGGGTACCAGTTCCAAGATCGTCTGAAGGAAGCAGGAGCAATCGATTTTACCATCTCCCCTGTCACAATGAAGAAGGGTCGCCCCGGCTTCTGTCTAAATGCCTTGGCACCTAAAGCCCAACTTGAGACCGTCTGCGATGCCATCCTGGAAAACACCAGTGCCATCGGAGTTCGTTATTTTCCGGTTGAACGCAAAATCCTGGAGCGCACGGAAGAATACTGGACTACTCCCTTCGGTGAATTCCGTATCAAGACCGTAACTACGCCATCCGGAAAATCGAGGTCGAAAATCGAGGCCGACGATCTAGAACGGGCGTCCCGGGAGCACGGTATTCCCGTAACCGAACTGCGTCGTAAACTGGAAAACCTTTAGCCCCAGAGAAAGGCACCCCGTCAAAAGCCTTTACTCAGCAACCACTGCTGAATAAATCTGTTTCTCGAGCTATGAACCCTCGTATTTTACATGTTTAGCAAACGCAACCTCGTTCGCACCGTAACCCTATCTACCCTACTCTTGGGAGCCACCTTACTAGCGAAGGACACTAAGATTCTTTTCGTCGCCGGCAAGAAGAGCCACGGCTACTTCTCTCATGAACACAACGCGGGCTCCTTGTTGTTGGCCAAGGCTCTGAACGAAAGTGGACTTAATTTCGACGCCTCTGTATACCATGATCCGGAAGATCCAGGCTGGCCCCGGAACAGAAACCTTCTCAAGGGGGTCACGGCAGTAGTAATTTATTGTGATGGCGGCAAAAGGCACGTCGCTAACAACCATGTCGCTGCCATCGACGCCCTCCAAGAAAGGGGCGTGGGCGTAGGTTGCCTCCACTATGCAGTGGAGACCGTTGATGGCGAAGCCGGTAATGCCTTCCTACGCTGGATGGGCGGCTATTACCAGTTATACAAATCAGTAAACCCGCATTGGACTCCAAAATTCGAAAAACTTCCTGATCATCCCGTCGCAAATGGTGTAGAGCCATTTTCGATCAACGACGAATGGTACTTCAATATGCGCTTTCGCAGGGACATGAAAGGAGTAACCCCGATTCTATCGGCCGTACCCCCGCAAGACTTGCTCCCCGAAAGGGACCATCACCACAATTCTACACCTGGTGCTCGAGCAGCGGTAGCTCGACGGGACCTTCAGCATGTCATGTGGGTTTCCGAGAATGAAAACGGCAGCCGCGGATTCGGTTTCACTGGCGGACACTTCCACGACAATTGGCAAGACGACAATTTACGGACAGTCGTCCTCAACGCGATCGCATGGATCGCCCACCGGGAAATTCCCTCTTCCGGCATCCATTCCCAAACACCCACAATAGAAGAGCTGAAAGAGAATCAGGACTTCGAATACGATCCCTCAAAGGTTCGCGAGGACAAGTACGTAGACCGGCGGCGGCATCGCTAAGCTCAATCCGTGCTGTCTCCAGTATACTCAGTCGCCTCGCTCGTCGTCGATTTTCAGGTGACAATTGTTCAACGAGCGGAAAAAGCGAGAGATTGCTTTAACGATACGGTGCCGCTATTTGAGCAATCGCCATCCGTTTCGTCCCTGGTGCAAAAGGCGATCGACGGAGAACGCTTCTGCAATGGAGAAATCGCTCACCGATACAACGATGGCCGCTTCCGAATAGCTTTGGTCGCCCAGTGCATCCCCCTGCCCGCCCATTCTCTCGTGTTAGTCACTCTAACTGAATCCAGTAACAAATCCACCAGCCCAAACAACTCGGGAGAGCGGCGTGTAAACATGCAGAGCGCTTATCGCTCAATACCCTGCATGACCTTCTCGGGATCGCCTATTGCGGATTACAAGAACGAAGAGCTAAACAAGGAGCGAGCTAAAACCAGCTACCCACTTGGTAAACGATTATAGACGCGACCCAAGCGAGGAAAGTCATTAATGCGAATGACAAGGCCGCCCACTTCCAACTAGTTTCCTGAGCGATGATCGCCAGAGTCGCTCCACACTGTTGGCAAAGGGCGAAAAACACCATAATACCTATGACAACCGGAATCGTAAAGATGGGTGTTCCTGCTCTAGACCCCGAGGTCCAGGTTTGATTAGCCATGGTCTCCCGAAGATCGCCCGCTTCCTCATCTACATCTCCTCCCAGGCTGTAGATGATTCCCAATGTTGAAATTATCACCTCGCGGGCCGGGAAACTGGCGATTATTCCTACTGTAACTTTCCAATCGAACCCAGCCGCATTGAAAACGGGCTGTACCGTTTTGCCCATACGACCCATCAAACTCTGTTCTATGTAGGCTGAAGAAACTCGATTCTCAAGCTCGACTTGCAGTTCTTCGCTTTCCTCGATTGCCCGCAAGGCAGCCGTTTCGGTAATCGCCCTTTCAACAGCGAGCGAAGCAGCAAAGCTGGCCCTAGTTTCATCGATTACGGATTCAGGTCGCGGAAAATATAGCAAAGCCCAAATGACTATTGTTATGGCGAATATAACGGTTCCCGCATTGACTACGAATTCTTTGCCCTGACTGTACATTTTGATGAAAACGTCTTTCACCTTGGGAATCTGATAGCTTGGAAGCTCCAGCAAGAAGGGCTGTGGAGGGGTCTTTAAAACGTATTTGTTCATTACATACGCTAAAGGCATCGACACCAACAGACCAACAAAGTGCATCAAGAACAAAGTAGCCCCCGCCACCCCTGCCCCATACTGAGGCTCGATAAATGCTCCGATCATAAGTACATAAACGGGTAGCCTAGCGGAGCAGCTCATGAATGGGGCCACCAAGATTGTAACTAGTCGGGCTTTCGAATCC
>DKNL01000248.1 GCA_002474325.1 Opitutales bacterium UBA7389 | reverse complement strand
TTCTTTGATGGCGGCAGCCAGCTGGGGAATCGAGGCACTGATATTCGGGAGTTTGATGATGTTGGCTTCCGGTGTCTTGGCCAATTCGCCAAGCTCAGTTAGGGCGTCGGATTGGCGTTGCTCCTCTTTGAGCTTATCGGGGAAGTTGGCGATGATGCGTCCGGCTAGGGAGATGTCTCGCGTTTCTACCGTGATGCCTGCAGCTCCAGCAAAGGCTTCGATAATGGGGAGCAAGGAGTAGGTGGCTAGTGCCGGAGCCTCGTCAGTTTTCGTGTAGATGATTTTAGATTTCGTTTCGTTCATGGTTTCCTCGCGGATTGGAGGGAAGTTCTTCGGTAACGGGCATCTCTTCTGGGTCAATAGAATATCTGAGCTTTATCCACAATTGGATATAGTCCATGCTAACTCGATTCTCGATAGAAATCGGTGATACAAGTAGCTGACGAATGTGATGAGTATGGAAAGTAACTGAAAAGCGGAGCGATATAATGTTTGTGGAGCCGCCAGAGAAAGTGAAATACAATAGCCTGTAAGGAAAATGTTAATACGTAGTCGAGCCGGTCTTCGACGGCGAATTATTCCCGGAGAAGGATAAGGGCTACAAGCGAGTGCTGGAGTGTTCTCCAGAATCTCCATTTCCGAAACAGTCTTAAATCCTGAATCACGTCTTGCCAGAAGTTGGGCAGTTACAGAAGCGTCAGATAGAGAGATATGGCGAGCAAGTTGCCAGAAAAGCTCGCGGACGATTGAGGAGAGATCATCGCGTAGAAAAAAGAAGAACGAAGGAGGTGTCGCGTAAAGTTCGAAATCGCCCGAACCGATCAAAGCGTTTCCATAGTGTCCTAGAGGTTGACCTTTTTGCTAGACCTATGATCGTTCCCCAAAGGATACCAAAGCATTGAAACGGACCCGTCACATACACATAAAAGGCGCTCGCGAGCACAACCTCCAGAATATCGAGGTCAAGATTCCCCGGGACAAGCTCGTCGTCATTACCGGGGTTTCAGGTTCCGGCAAATCCACCTTGGCTTTCGATACGCTGTATGCCGAGGGCTACCGGAAGTATATGGAGAGCTTGTCTACCCAGGCTCGCCAGGCCATGGAGCAGTTCAAGCGTCCGGATGTCGATTTCATCCATGGCTTGTCGCCGGTGCTGGCTATCGAGCAACGTTCTGCCTCTTCTTCGCCTCGAAGCACGATCGCTACGGTTACGGAGATAGCAGACTATGCACGTCTACTCTGGACATTGAAAGGCGAGCAACGCTGTCCAAAAGATGGGGGGCTCATTACCCGGCAAACCCTCGACAGCTCGGTTGAAAAAGCTATGGAGCTGCCGAAAGGAGCTCGGGCGATGGTGCTGGCCCCGTACATGTTGGCTAAAAAGGCGGTGATCCTGGATGAGCTTCCGCGATTGCGGCAAAAAGGTTTTCAACGTATCCGTATCGATGGAGAGGTCGTGAATATCAATGAATCGGAAGGACGCGTCTCTGGAAGAGGGGAACTCGCGCTAGATCTGGTCGTGGATCGTATTGTAATGGGTCCAGATCAGCGAAGCCGAGTAGCGGATTCATTGGAGTTGGCTTTCAACGAAGGAAAGGATCGAGCGTCAATCGCTTATCAAGCTTCGCGTGGCACGGATTGGCACGAGATGGCCCTCAGTCGAAACTTGGCATGCTCCATTTGTAGTGAAGTGTACGAGCCTATCTCTCCGCGTCATTTTTCTTTTAATACGATTGAGGGAGCTTGTTCGAAGTGCGGTGGTTTGGGCAAAACGCGACGCTTTTTGGAGGAGCTTGTCGTGCCGGATGTCAGCAAGTCGGTTAAGAAAGGGGCGTTGAAACCTTTGCGAATTGGCGGTAAGCAGCTTATCATTCGCAACAACGCTTTGTTACGCCAACTGGCCGAGCAATTGCCTTTCGATCCGGAGACTCCCTGGAAGCATTTGGATCGGAACACCCAGGAAGCCATTCTTTTCGGAGTCGATGATCGGCTTTTCGAGTTTAAGTTGACCCGACGAAAAACCAAGCCACCTCCTCAGAAGTTCGAGGGCGTGATGGCTCTCCTGCAGAAGTCCTATAAAGAAACCAAAAGCGATGGTTTCAGAGCTCGTTTGATGACTTATCAAACGGATCAGGAATGTTCATCGTGTCGGGGTCATCGCTTCAGTCAGCGGAGCGCCAACGTTTTCGTGGAAGGGAAGAGCGTGCCCGATTTTCTGGCTATGGACCTGGGCCAAGCTTACGAATTTGCAGCCAGCTTGCCGGCGAGCGAAGATCGTGTCTCAACCTATGGCGAAGTAGTCGAGGGGATCGAGCTGCGATTGCGATTTCTGAGAGAAGTCGGATTGGGCTATCTGACGTTAGATCGTCAATACAGCACACTAAGTGGAGGCGAGGCTCAGCGCGTTCGCTTAGCTACGCAACTTGGTATGAGTCTTGTCGGTGTTGTCTATGTTCTTGATGAGCCTAGTATCGGTTTGCATCCGAGGGACAATAGGAAATTGATTCAATCCCTCAAGGAGCTACGGGATCGGGGAAATTCGGTCATCGTTGTCGAGCACGACGAGGAAATGATGCGGGCTTCCGACCATTTAATCGAACTGGGGCCAGGAGCCGGATCAGCAGGAGGCAAGATGCTCTTCGAAGGACCTCCCGAAGAGTGCGGGAAGGAAACGAGCGGGGGATTTGAAACGGGGGACTACTTGTCAGGTAAACGCAGTTTGGCTAAGTCGGTAGATACAAAGGCTCCGCAGGAAGACTGGATTACGATCAAACAGGCTAGCGAACACAACTTAAGAGATGTCGATGCCCATTTCCCAATTGGATTGCTGACCTGCGTGACGGGAGTTTCGGGATCAGGCAAGTCTACGCTGGTCAACGAAATCCTGGCTAAGGCGGCTGCCCGGAAGTTAAATCGATCGAGAAACATCCCTGGTAGCCACAAGGGAATCGATGGACTCGAAAAACTAGAACGGGTAGTCCGCGTAAGCCAGGACCCGATAGGCCAAAGTCCCCGATCCAACCCAGCCACCTATACGAAGCTCTTTGACAGCCTTCGCGATTTGTATTCCAAAATGCCTCTATCGCGAGCTCGCGGATACAAGCCAGGCCGATTTAGCTTCAATGCCAGGGGAGGGCGTTGTGAAAGGTGCCAAGGTCAAGGAGCAATCAAATTGGACATGCTTTTCATGAGCGACGCCTACATCGATTGCCCGAGTTGCCATGGCACGCGCTATAATCGGGAAACGTTGGAGATCCAGTATGGAGGATTGAATATCGCTCAAGCCTTAGATCTATCGGTCGAGGAAGCCAAGGAGCGCTTTAAAAATATTCCCCGCATCATGGATAAACTGAATACTCTTGATGCGGTGGGCCTCGGTTATCTTAAACTGGGACAAGCAGCAAATACCTTGAGTGGCGGAGAAGCCCAGCGATTAAAGCTATCGCTTGAATTATCGAAGCGAGGTTCAGGCAAGGTGCTCTACATACTAGACGAGCCGACAACGGGATTGCACTGGTCGGATATTCAGAAGCTCGCGGACTTGCTATTTCAGTTAAGGGACCAAGGGAATACGGTGATCGTAATCGAGCATCACTTGGATTTCATTCGGCTCGCGGATTGGATTGTCGACCTGGGTCCCGGCGGAGGTTCCGAAGGCGGGGATCTCGTTTTTGAAGGAACGGTAGATGCGATACAGAAGTGCGGGAAATCAGAGACCGGGAAAGTGCTGAAGTAGAAATCGTAGCTACTCGAACGAAGAATCTTTGATTCGTTGCAGGCTGTAGGAGCGGTCCCGCTAAGCGTGGACCGCGATCCAGATTGGATTGGCCTTAAGGAATCGCCCCGACATATCGGGGCTCGTGCTTTAGATGACAAATCAAGTTGGCACTAATGCGTGGTCCATGCCGGGCCGGGCGAGCACTGGTAGCGTTGCTTAATCCGCAGGCAAAAACTAGCGATGGTCGACCCCTTCGGTAACCATGGGCCAGTTGTCGGTTCGGAAGGGAGTGACGGGCAGCCCATTGCGGCCGTACAGATTGCAAACGGGATTGTTGGCCCAAGCGTAGCGCACGGCGATTGGCTTTTTGACGATATCGCTCCACACTTCGACGGTGTTTTCGTCGATCACCTTGGCGGAAGCCCACACGAACTTGCGATCCTCTCCGGCAATCGCGAACCCGGTGATTTCCGCCGTATCGAAGGCTCGAAGACCTCCGACACCGGCATGCTCGAAATCGATTACCGCTTTTGAGCCTTTGACCTGCATGGACTTGAAACGTGGACTTTGGTAGTCGATATCGAATCCGTAGTCCCGTGCTAAGGCCCAGCGGGCTAGGCGGTTGGCGACGGTGTGCTTGTCGCGAGGATGAATGTCTCGGTCTTCACCTGCGTCGATAATCACCGCCTGTCCCGTATTTGGCAGCTGATCCAAAGTCATGGTCTGAGCCTCCCGCAGTTCAGCCCAGTCTTCATCGATGGGCTGGTCGACCTCCGCTCTATAATCCGCCAGTTGTACGAAGTAGAATGGGAAATCGCCTTGATCCCATTCGTCTCGCCAGTGTTGGATCATTAGGGGAAAAAGCTCCCGGTACTGATGGGCTCGAGATGCGTTGGCTTCGCCCTGGTACCAGATCGAGCCTTTGATTCCGTATCCAATTGTTGGTTTCAGTACGCCTGCGTAGAGATTTCCTGGGCGATGCTGCCCAACCAAAGGATTGCGGGGAGCTCGTGGACGGGTGCCTTTGGAACCGTCGGCTTTCCAATTGGCCAGCCTTGTTTCGTATTTGGCCACTTCCGCGTCATGGTCGTAAGTTCGCTCGGTCTCCTCCCAGTGCTCGATTAGCCCGCGGTAGCGTTGGTCCGATTCCAACACCTCCCGCTTAACCCAGGCCTCGGCCGCGGAACCGCCCCAAGCATTATCAATGAGCCCGACCGGAACTCCCAGCACTTGCCGTAATTGCAGGCCAAAGCGATATCCGACTGCAGAAAAATTGCTTACGACATCGGGTGATGCATGGGACCACTCTCCACCGAAATCGCGTTGCATTTCCTGCGTGCCCACTTGAGGTACGGTGATCAGCCGCAGTCGAGGGTCCTTGGCGGTCAAAGCTACTAGATCGCCATCGTATGACTGGGATACGGACCACTGCATGTTCGATTGCCCCGAGCATATCCAAACTTCCCCGACAAGGACATCGTCATATTCGAGTGTGTTCTTCCCCTTGATTGTCAACCGATGGGGTCCGCCTGCGGGTAGCGGTTTCAAGGTTACGCGCCAGTCCCCTTGTCGATTAGCCTTCGTTTTATGCTGCTGGTCGTCAATGGAGACAGTTACCTGCTCTCCCGGATCGGCCCAGCCCCAGACTGGATTGGCTTGATCGCGCTGCAAGACCATATGGTCGCCGAAGATGGAAGGGGTGGCGACATCGGCGTGGGCTAGGGTCGCTGCCAATAACGAAATTGTCGTAGCCAGAAAACGGGTATCAAAGACATTCATAGTTTGCAAGGGGCTAGGGCCGAGTTAGCGAGAGGTATTTTGAGAGCCTCCCAGACTGGGTCAATTCGGAAAGAGGGGATGCGGTCTTCGAGCCGGATATATAGTCTAACGAATCTCAATGTAGGAGCGGTTTTACATCGCGATAAGCACAGTGAGAGAAAATCGCGGCGTAAAGCCGCTCCTACAATTTGGAGAATAAGGAAGTAGGTCGACTTTAGTTAACTGTAGTCGGTTTCCTTTCTCAGTGTCCCCTCTCCATGAACTCCATGACTCGGACATCGTAGGCTTTGTAGCGGCCCATCCAGAGAGCTGCGCTGAGTTCTTTGGCGTCGCTGGGCCATAGGGATTTAGAGGTTTCCAGCACTCTTTGATTGTATGGATAGTCGGCTCTCACGTGGTCCATGGCATTGATAGCGTGGAGGCGGGCAATAACGTTGGGGCTGTTCAGCAAGACTTCGTTTAGGACCGGGCGGGGATCTTTCTTGCCAAGCCGAGCCAGGTGCTCGGCGGCAGCTATCCGATTGGCCGCTACTGGGCTGCGTGTGAGGGCATTGATGCGGCTCAAGACTTGCTCGTCATCGGTTTTTAGAACCAGGCAATTGACTAGGGCCCAGTATTGAACGACTGGATTCGTGTCGCGCAGTCCTTTCACCAAATCCGGTAGAGCTCTTTCGCCTTTATCGAGCAAGGCGTCGGCCATGTTCAGGATTTTCATCAGCGGGTACTGATCCCGGTCTCGAGAAATATTGAACGGAATCTTGCCGGAACCGCGGGTCCATTCGACGAGCAGCGATTCGGGAATAAACCCGGTATCGAAAGTCCTTAGAATCTGCTTGTGGTTCGCTTCTCGCATACGGAGCAGAACGTCGCGGTAGGCGGGATCGTTAGCCAGGTTGTTGATCTCGTCCGGATCCTTTTCCAAGTCGAAGAGCTCTTCAAGCGGGGCCGCTTGGAAGAATGCGCTTTGGGCCGCATTGGTCTTGCCTTCGCGGAATAATCTCTCCCATTCAGGGGTCGCAGGGTTGTCCCATAGGTAGTCGACACGCTGTCCCGTGGGCAAGTAGGCTAAGTAGTTGCGGATGTAGTTGAATTTTCCATCGGTCACGCCGCGTTTAAAATCGATGCGCTCGTCGGCTCGGGCCCGGAAAGTGTGAGCGTATTGGGGAGCGGGAGACCGCTTTTCGCCGAGGAAGGCCCGTCCTTGCATGTGAATTGGAATGTCAGCGCCAACGAGGCTGAGTAGAGTGGGGGCGAAGTCCACGAAGCCCACGATTTCTTTGGCGCGAGAGCCAGCCTTGTGAGGGATTAGGTGGGCCCACTTTTCGGGTACGCGAACAATCAAGGGTACGTGAGTACCCGAATCATAGATAAAGCGCTTGCTTCGGGGCATGATGCCTCCGTGGTCAGAGTAGTAGAAGACAATGGTGTCTTCCAGCAGACCCGCATCTTCTAGTTCATTGATGCGATCACCCATGTAGCTATCCATTTCGTGGATGCGCGTGTAATAGGCGGAAATGCGTTCGCGGACAGTTTCCGTGTCGGGTAGATAGGCGGGCACGCGAATCCTGTCCAATGGTATCTTGGCTTCGACGGTATTCCGGGAAGGATGCAAGCAGCTTTCGTGCGTTAGATTGGTATTGAAAATAGCGAAGAAAGGTTTCCCTTTGGGGCGGTTCTTCCAATGGGCGTTCCGGCTACTCTCGTCCCAGCCTGGAGTGTTCTGGTCGATGTTGTAATCCTGCTTGCTGTTGTTGGTCGTGTAGTAGCCGGCCTCGCGCAGATATTGCGGATAGATCTTCATACTCCCTGGCAGCGGCACCTGGCTGCGCATGTGCTCACCACCGAAGGTATAGGGATAGGCGCCCGTGATCAGGACGGTGCGGGCCGGACCGCACACAGCACCATTGGCGTAAGCATGCTCGTAGACCACACCTTCTGCTGCGAGACGATCAAGCGTCGGGTTATTGGCGTGAGGATTCCCGTAGGGACCTAAGTAGTCGGGACTGTTATCCTCGCTGGTGATCCAGACAATATTGGGTCGATCGGCCGCGATTACTGTGACAGCGACAGCTAGGAAATTTAACAAGCCTCGAAGAAGGGGAAAACGATTCATAGCGGTTAAGCTATATAGGTTTTGGTCGAGCCGTCGATTCGTTTTCCAGGAAACTTGGATTTTCGAGATTGTGTATCAACCCATTGTTTCGGAGAAACAACCAATCGTCTTGGAAAGGCGTCAAGCGAGGCACGAGCGTTGTTAACATCGCTTTCCCACAGATGCGGATGAGCTAGTACCCCCGGACTGCGAGAAAACAAGGTGTTTTCTCGCAGACAATAGAAAGTTGAACTAAGGGTATCTAGGCTCCCGGTTGTGCCGGGCCTAGTCCCGCAAACGCGGGACGACGACTGACCTCTGGTCGATATCTCTGATACAGGTAATACGCCTGTGCTACTTTATTTAGATGACCAATCGGCCAGTGTCGCCAGAGCATCGAATAGGCCTGAAGATCCGGTCGCTACCTTTACGGGAGATTCTGAACACGTCTTTGGCAATAGGTATTTCTCCTGGGGTTAAACCCTA
>DKNL01000200.1 GCA_002474325.1 Opitutales bacterium UBA7389 | reverse complement strand
TGCGATATCCTGAGTATCGTAATGATGCCCTCCACGACCGACAAGGACCGACAGCCTCTCGGCAATCGGCGAAGAACATGCCAGCGGCAACATGAAGACGAGAGCAAGGACCAATCCCCAAAGGCTATTTCGGTTAATCATGGGGTATTCTTACACCCCGCATTCTCGTTCGATTCGGCCATATGGGTCATAAGGAATTTCACCGAAAGATTCACCGTATCCCTATCAAAAAGCTTACGTAGCCCGGACCGATAAAAGCATTTTTATATAGACATTCCAATGTCCAATTCCTAAGGGAAATCGGTTATTCTCATAGCCAATTAAAGAAGTGTCTACAGAACAGCTGATCAGTCTAATGCACTTTCCTTAAATATTGAATACAAGTTAGTATGAACCATACCCGTGCCGCTATCCGATCTCAAGCGTACGCCTCCATGAGCCAAACCAGAATTCTGTGGGTGACTCTCGCTGCACTGATCACCATCGCTTCACACGCAGACGTCACTTCCTGGCGCAATGGTAGTCAAGGACTATACCCAGCCAATCAAGTTCCCACCAACTGGGAAGATGAGCGAGCCGTAAAGTGGAAAATTGACACGCCGCAATGGGGCAACGCCTCCCCCATTCTAATAGATGACAAGCTAATCTTCACCGAAGAGCCGGTAGCGCTCGTGTGCGTCGAAAGTGAATCAGGTAACCTGCTTTGGCGAGTTTCCAACGGTTATGAAGACGTGGCTCGATTGTCAGACGAGGAACGAGCTCGATTGGCGCAGTCAAAGATCGATCGCGATCGTATCAAAAAAGAATTGGAACCCGTTAACCGCCAACTCTACCGACTGAGCCGACGCCTGCAGCGAGAGAAAGGAAATCAACAACTGAAGAACCAAGTGCGGGCCTTGCGTCGCCAGGTCGCGGATGCCCAATCGAAGATCGATCCGCTCCTCAAAAGTTTCGATAAGCCTAAAACGCATAAGGTAAATGGATACGCTTCCTACACGCCCTGCTCGGATGGAGAGTACATCTACAACTGCAATGGTCTTGGAGTCGTGACCAAACACGATCTGCAAGGCAATCGCATTTGGTCCAAAACTATGGAGAAGCCGGACCACAATTGGGGTGGATCCTCTTCTCCACTTCTGGTCGATGGTAAGCTCATCATCCGCTTTTCCGACTACACCGCTATCGACGCGGAGACCGGCGAGGAACTGTGGCGCGTCGCGAATCCCATCAGCTTCGGTCCGCCCGTCGCTTTCCAAGTGGAGGATCAGTGGTTTATCTACACCACTCGGGGCGAGCTCATCAGCGTACGGGATGGAAAGAAGCTACCTTCCCAGGACTGGGTTATCCCCCAAAAGAAATTCGCCTTCTTCAATACCAACTTCCTCGCAGAAGACCGCATCTACGCCGTCCATGGGGCCAAAGCCCTCCAAGGCGACATGTATTGTATGCAAATCCCGGAAACGATTGAGGAGCTAGAGCGCAGCGGCTTAACGCAACTTTGGCATACCGAGGTTTCTCAAGAACGCTATTACGCGTCTCCTATCGAGCATGAGGGACTCGTCTATATTTTTTCCATGGGCCAGACCTTCCAAGTTCTGGAAGCCGATACTGGCAAGCTTGTCTATAGCAGGAAAGTGCCAGGGAAAATGGACCGGGCCTTTTCCGGGCTCCTTCTAGTCGGCGACTTAATATATGCTGGCGAAGAAGGTGGAATGGCTTTCTTTCTACAGCCGGGGCGCCGCTACAAGGAAGTGTCCCGTTTCAACGTTGGCGATTGCCGAAGCGTGCCAATTTTCGATGGCGACGTAGCCTACCTGCGAACGCGAGATCATCTTTACGCTTTCAGCAGCCGTAGATAGAGTAGGCTCTTTGTCTTTTTTACTGGAAATTGGGTAAAGTCATGAAATGTTTGGACAAATTCTCGCCCGAATCGTCCCCGCCTCATGCCAATGGACAGAAAATCGCCCTATTCCCGGTCTCTCAAGGCTGCATTTGCGACCTTGGTCCCATTCGTTCCCATTTGGGCTCCGACTAATGCCAGTATAGAGGTCCCTGAGCCAATTAGCTTCTTTTTGGACCTGAACTGCTACGATTGCCACAACGATGCCGATAGGGAGGGCGGCCTGGATCTACAAAATCTTAAATTCGATCCAAATGATTCTGCGTCCATGCGAACCTGGATCCTCATCCACGATCGCATCCATGACCAAGAAATGCCCCCAAAGAACAAAAAGCATCTTTGGCCGGAAGCGGACGAACGAGCAAAATTCCTTTCCAGCTTCGAAAACTACCTTCATGACATTTCCGATGAGCAGCAAAAGCAACGTGGACGTGTTCGCTCGCGACGACTGAACCGAACCGAGTATGAAAACACTCTTCACGACCTCCTCGGCATCGATATTCCGCTCAAGACATTCCTACCAGATGATCCCGAGCAAGAGGGCTTTACCAAAATCGCAGATATTCAGCAGATCTCTTATCATCTGCTGCAAAAGTACCTTGAGGCAGCTGACGCAGCTCTAGACGAATCCTTCGCAAGGGCATTACGGCCCGAGCCGTTGGAAACTCGCTACTTCGAGCCCAAAGACATAGCCGTCGGCCGCGAACGAGGGGGAAATATTCGCGAGCCATTTTTGATCGAAAATAATTCCGTTTCTTACCCCACAGCTCTCTCCTATCACGGACGAATGCGTACGACCAAAACTCCCGAGAGCGGGTGGTATCGCATCCGGCTCCGAGCCCATGCTGTAAACGCTCCCAATGGTCACGGCGTCTGGACCTCTGTTCGCAGCGGTATTTGCTACGCCATCGCACCCTTGATGTTCTGGATCGGGAGCTTCGAGGCTCGCGCGGAACCCGAAGAGCATGAATTCGTTTCTTGGATACAGAAAGATCACCTTCTTGAAATCCGTCCCATGGACCATGCCCTCCGCCGCATACCCGGAAATACTATTACGAAAACTGGAACAGCACCCGATCTAAAAGCCCCGGGAGTCGCGGTTGAATACCTAGAGATTGAACGTATCCACAAAGGCCCGCCATCTGATCAGATAAGGCAACGCTTGTTCGGCGATCTCGCCTACCGAAATGGCAAGCTCATCAGTGCCAATCCAAAAAAGGATCTGGATCGACTAATCGCCAACTTTGCAGGACAAGCCTTCCGCCGGTTGGTGAGACCCGATGAGCTCGATCCATACCTGAGCTTTGCTTACGCTACCTATGAGCAAGATCAATCCCTCATACAAGCCATCCAAGCGGGCTACCGTTCAATCCTCTGTTCCCCTCGATTTCTATATTTTACCGAAGAGGCAGGCCCATTGGATGCTTACGCGGTCGCTTCACGGCTCAGCTATTTCCTCTGGAACCGCCCGCCCGATGAACACCTTCTGTCCGCTGCCGAAAACGGTTCGCTACTGAAACTCGCCAACTTGGGTTTTCATATAGAACGCATGCTCAACGATAGGAGAAGCGAAGCCTTCATAGAGAATTTTACCGACCAATGGCTCGACTTGAAGCATATCGATTTCACTACTCCTGACATCAAATTATATCCAGAATTTGATGACACGTTAAAGCACGCTATGCTTGGAGAGACGCACAGTTTCGTCCGCAAGTTGATCGACGAGAATCTCAGCGTAACCCATATCATAGATTCGGATTTCGCCATGCTCAACGAGCGCATTGCCCGTCACTACGGAATCGATGGCGTCAGCGGCACGCATTTCCGACCTGTAGCCTTAAAGCCCGAACACCGACGAGGGGGAATTATCACTCAGGCCAGCATTCTCAAGGTTACTGCCAACGGCACCACCTCATCACCCGTAGTCCGAGGAGTATGGATACTAGAACGCATACTCGGCCAACACATACCCTTGCCTCCCGATAATGTTCCCGCCGTCGAACCCGATATCCGCGGAGCTACCTCGATACGAGACCAACTCAACAAGCATAGGGAAATGGAATCATGCAATTCCTGCCACGTCAAAATCGACCCTCCAGGTTTCGCCCTTGAGAGCTACGATGTTATAGGTGGCTGGCGCGAGCGTTATCGAGCCCTAAGCGAAAAAGGCCACCTCACAAAAGGGGTCCAGATTAAGCCAAGCTACGAGCTCACAGATGGTGAATCTTTTCAGGATATCGATGGCTTTAAGGAGATCATCTTGAGAGAACCTGAGCAAATAGCTCGCAATTTGCTACAAAAGACCCTTACCTTCGCTACTGGCGCTGGTATCGAGTTCGCCGATCGTCGGGAAATTGAAATCATACTCGACAAGCTGAAGGGCGACAACTATGGTTTCCGTTCCATTATTTACGCTGCTGCCACCAGCTCGATTTTCTTGGAAAAATAGCCAACGTCACAAACGACAATCCCTACTCGTGATGAAAAAGGTGAACTTCAATTTCTCGAAATCCGTTTCTCGGAGAACCTTTCTAAAGGGGGCTGGAGCTGCCATGGCTCTGCCATGGCTGGAAGCGATGACGCCAGCCTTCGCCTCCTCGCTAGCTGCCCAACCACCGCGCCGTTTCGTCAGCGTCAGCCTGGCCCTTGGCCTACACGGCCCCAACCTCAATCCTGTCGATTCGGGTTACAACTACACGCCATCCCTCTACCTGTCTGAGATAAGCGATCTTCTGGGCGACCTCACAGTTGTTACAGGCTCTTCGCATCCCGGAGTCTCTGGTGGCCATAATGCCGAGGGCAGTATCCTGTCGGCCGCTCCCTACTCCAAGAACGCAGCCTTCAAGAACACCGTTTCCCTCGACCAGTATATGGCTAAGCACTTGGGGCATAATACTCGCTATCCTTCAATGGTCCTCAATGTGAGAGGTAACAACAGCCCGTCCTACACTGAAACCGGGAGCATGATTCCCGCGGAGGACTCTCCATCCAAGCTCTTCAACAAGCTATTCGTTGCCGATTCTCCCAAAGAACAGGCCAAACAGGTCAAGCGCCTGAAGCAAGGGCAAAGCATCATGGATGTCGTCGCTGCCGATGCCAAGAAGCTGCAGCGTAGCCTCGGACCCGGCGATCGAGACAAGATGGATCAGTATTTTACCTCCGTCCGCAATTTCGAAAAGCGATTGAGCGATTCGGAAGAATGGGCACGACGGCCTAAACCTGAAGTGGACGCCAGAACGCCGATGGATATCACCGATAACGATCAGTTCATCGCTGCCAAGAAGCTAATGCTCGATATCATGTATATGGCAATACAGACGGATTCCACCCGTTTCATGACGCTTCACCTCAACGGCAATGGCGGAACGTCTCCAATAAATGGAGTCGATGAGTCCTATCACTCGCTGAGCCACCATGGTCTCGACGATGAAAAGATAGCCCAGCTTACTCTCGTCGAATCCGAGCTACTCAAAACCTGGGGCGGATTTGTCCGCCGCCTCAAGGAAACGAATGAAGGTGGAGGCAACCTCCTCGATCAAACCAACGTGCTGCTGACATCGAATCTCGGCAATGCCAGTGCACACGACAATAAGAACATGCCTGTCCTATTCGCTGGTGGCGGATTCAAGCATGGCCAGCACATCGCATTCGATCAAAAAGACAATTATCCACTACCGAAACTGTACGTCAGCGCCCTGCAACGCCAAGGTTTCAACGTGGACAAGTTCTCCACCACGACCGGAACGATGAAGGGCCTGGAAATGTCCTGAGGAACTTGGAATCAGGGCAATTTCAAAACTATTCACTGAAGAGGTCTCTCAATCAAGACGGAGACTGATAAAACTATTGATGCAAATGAAACTCTTCTCCCTCCTTACCTTCGCTCTAACCGCCATTCTACTAGCGTCCTATAGCCAACAAAGCCCCAGGCTTAAAGCGCTGATCATTGACGGCCAAAACAACCATGGCGTGTGGCCCCAATCGACTTATATGATGAAGTGCTACCTAGAGAAAACCGGCCTGTACTCTGTCGATGTCGCTCGCTCGAAGTACACCTGGAAAGGCGACGATCTAATTAACAGATACCCCATCAAAGGCTTGCCGAAGACCGAAGCTCTGGCTGAACCCAAACCCGACTCCGATTTTAACCCCGACTTTTCTCAATACGACGTTGTCGTATCCAATTTCGGATGGAAAGCAGCCGCCTGGCCCGAAGAAACCCAATCTGCTTTCGATGCCTATGTCAGTGGCGGCGGCGGGTTCGTCGTCATCCACGCAGCCAGCAACTCCTTCCCTGAATGGGACGCATACAACAAGATGATCGGTATTGGCGGCTGGGGTGGGCGCACAGAGAAAGACGGGCCCTACCTTTACTTCGACGCCATGCAAAAACTGGTTCGAGATCCCTCTCCTGGCAGGGGCGGCTCCCATGGAGCTCAAACTCCCTTTCTCGTCACCATTCGCGATGCGGATCACCCGATAACCCAAGGGCTCCCAGCGAACTGGCTCCATACGAAAGATGAGCTCTACGCCCAACTTAGAGGGCCCGCCGAAAATATTGAAGTGCTGGCTACGGCCTATTCCGATCCGGAAAATAAAGGCACGGGAAGACATGAGCCTATGTTGATGACCTTGGAATACGGACAAGGGCGGGTTTTCCATACCACCCTAGGCCACGCGGACTACTCTTTCGAATGTGTCGGTTTCATCACCACGTTTCTTCGTGGAACCGAATGGGCGGCCACCGGAATCGTAACCCAATCGGACGTTCCTGCTGATTTCCCAACCGCGAAAGCCGCTAGCCAACGTCCATTTTCCAAATAGTAGCGGCTTTCAAACCAACGACCGCGTTCTATTCAAAGGCGTATTGGACAGACTCCATCCTGAGCAAAGCCGAAGGGTTCTATCCTCCCTTCCCTTAACCTCGATTCACGGCCGCGATCGAGGATTGCAAAGCGGCTGTTCGTTGGGCTCGGGCCAATGCTCGAAGCTTCCGCATAGATCCCGATCGCATCGGATCCGTGGGCGGTTCGGCCGGAGGACATCTATCTGGGCTCTTGGGGACCAGCGGCTATTCGCGTAAACTCAATCAAAGCGATGAACCTTATGCCTCCTACTCGCCTGCAATCCAAGCATGCGTTGTCATGGCCGGCAGCATGGATTTGACCAACGAGGAATCCCAACGATCCGCGAATGCCGACCCTCGCCGACGTATCAAAACTTTTATGGGAGGCTCCTGGGAATCGGCTAAACAAAACTACATCGACGCCTCGCCAATCACTCATGTATCCCAACGGACCCCTCCCATGCTTTTTATGGATGGCGAATTCGACCGGCCCGGAGAACGCTATCCGAGCATTATCAAAAAGCTGGATACTTTTAGCATTCATCACGAATCGCAGGTCATCAAGGACGGTCCCCATCCCTTTTGGAGCTCCCACCCATTTTTTGATCCAGCTTTGGATATTCTAGTAGAATTTTTCGATCGAACGCTGAAGGATAAGAAGACTTCGTAGCCGCTGTTTTTAGACTGCGACATTTGCCATTTTGACTGCGGGCTATATACCTCTTAACCGAGGTTCCTTGGTCTATGTGTAGGAGCGGGTTTATTCCGCGATATGCTAAGTGTTCAATCGCGGCATAAAGCCGCTCCTAAAGTAGTTCAGAGTACCACTCCTCTATCCTAGAATCCATCAATCTGATCGATTAACCCCTTGGCCAGAAACATGAATGGGATCCGCTAAATCTTTGATTTGCGTTTTCGCCCAGTTTCCTGAGTCATGGATCGATGTCTTTGATCCAATCTGCCAAGCTCTTTGCTCTTCTCGCCCTCTTTTCCCTATTTGGATGCAGCGATTCGTCGAATCCCGAATCCGACGCAACTACCTCAGCTTCAGCTCCTACTGCATCTAGTTCCTCCTCGGATAGAGCTCCCGTTGAAGCGCTGCCCCCTATACCGATAGAATTCATAATGGATTCGGCCTTGAACGGGAACATCGAAGCCATCGCGCTCGCGCTTGAGGCGGGTATCAATCCCGATCTAACCGACGAGAATGGTCGCACTCCACTGATGCTAGCCGCCTTCAACGGGCATACGGAAATCGCTGAGCGACTACTGGAAGCGGGAGCCCGAGTAGACTTGCGCGACTCAACGAATCGCACTGCATTCATGTTCGCCTGCACAGGTCCCAATCTAAAACTCGTTACTCTCCTTCATCGACGAGGCGGCAAGATCAACGATATCGACTCTCACGAAAGCTGGACTCCTCTAATGTTCGCAGCAACCGAAGGACATCGTGACGTCGTGCAATACCTTCTGAGCAATGGAGCCAATCCGAAGGCAGAAGATGTCGATGGCGAAACCGCGGCCACATTCGCTCGTCAACGAGGTTTTTCCGAAGTGGCGGCAATGATCGAGGCCCGAATGTGAGCAAGCCTGAAAAACTGCCCGACTGCTGTTAGTGTTGGGGTCTATCGGTCGCCCATGAATTGATCAAATAGGCATCCAGCAACTTGGGGCAGGCCAATAGAACTGGATACCTGATCGGATACCAACTTCCACGCTTGTTTTGACCCTTCATCGCTCCTACTTTTCTCCCATGCGCCCAAAAAGCTTTTCTTTTCAGTGCCTCTTATCGCTAAGCATCCTTTTTCTATCCATCCCGTTTGCCATGGCTCAACGACCCGGTTTCAACTACGACGAGGTCAATGTACCCTCATACGAGCTCCCCGATCCCCTCGTTTCAGAGAGCGGTAAGCCGATCACATCGATTCAAGATTGGGAAAACCTACGCCGTCCCGAAATCCTGGCTTTGTTCGAAGACCATGTTTACGGCCGCCGACCCGCCAAACCGAAGAATCCAACTTACACCGTCACCTCAGAATCGATCAATGCCTTAGGCGGTAAAGCCATACGAAAGCAGATCACCATTCGATTTGACGAGAACGCATTTCCTCAGGCGCTCCACGTCTTATTGTATATTCCAAATTCCATCCAAGGCGCCGCTCCCGTATTTGTTGGATACAATTTCAATGGCAATCACACGATCCATACGGATCCCAGTATCCACCTTTCCACTTCTTGGATGCGGATCAACGGCAACGGAAACATCAAGCATCAGGCCACGGACGAGGCCCGAGGCAAGAGTTCCAAGCGCTGGCCAATCGAACGGATTGTTGAACGCGGGTATGCGGTAGCCACCGCCTACTATGGGGATATCGAACCCGATCATTCCGAGGGCTGGAAAGACGGTATTCGCTCACACTACGATACCGATTCCAAAGGAAAGCCACTAGAGCTCGAAGAATGGAGTGCGATCAGCGCTTGGGCTTGGGGATTGAGCCGCATTGTCGATTATTTGGAGACCGACAGCGCCATCGATGAAAAACGCATCGCTTTGCTAGGCCACTCACGCCTAGGAAAGACTTCGCTCTGGGCTGGGGCGACCGATGAGCGATTCGGCATCACGATTTCCAACAACTCCGGATGTGGTGGGGCGGCTTTGAGCCGGCGGGCTTTTGGGGAAACGGTCAAACGCATCAATAATAGCTTCCCTTATTGGTTCAATCGAACGTTCAAGACCTACAACGACAATGAAGCCGCCATCCCCGTCGATCAGCATCAACTCATCGCTCTCATGGCTCCGAGAGCCGTTTATGTCGCCAGCGCTCAAGAAGATCTATGGGCCGACCCGAATGGTGAATTTCTTTCGGCAAAAGCCGCGAGCCCCGTATACGAGCTTTTTGGATTAGACGGTGTGGTGGCTAAAACCCAACCACCATTGAATTCTTCCATCGGCGGGCACGTCGGTTACCATTTCCGCACTGGCAAACACGACGTTACCCTCTATGACTGGGAGCGGTATCTAGATTTTGCTGACAGACATTTCGAATAAAATCTAAATCCACTTCCTAACAAAACGCTTCAAGAGAGTAGAACCGTATCCAACGAAACCTTAATGAGAACATCCAATCCAGCCCTCAACGACAAAGCATTTGACCTTAGACCATCGGCTACCGGTGATGCCATGACAATAAACGGTACCGTGAACCGAACGGGGATCCTTCTGTGCATTCTTATGTTTACCGCGATTTACAGCTGGGACCGAGCCTATAGCGCTGTAAACCCAGGAGAGCTGTACCCATGGCTAATCGGTAGCGCCATTGGTGGATTCGTAATCGCCATGATTACCGTTTTCAAAAAGACCGCAGCTCCGATCACTGCTCCCATTTACGCAGCCGTGGAAGGTATCCTCTTAGGAATTCTCTCAGCCTTTTACGAGATGCAATTTCCAGGGTTGGTTTTCCAGGCGATACTTCTCACCTTCGGAACCCTCTTCGCTCTGCTTTTCGCTTATAGCTCTGGCCTAATCAAGGCGACCGAGAACTTCAAACTGGGCATTGTGGCTGCAACCGGAGGCATATTCCTCATCTATCTAGTTACGTTTGTCCTGGGATTTTTCGGCGTATCCATTCCCTTTATTCACGGCAGCGGCACGATTGGCATTCTATTTAGCCTCTTTGTCGTAGTAGTCGCGGCCCTAAACCTCGTCCTCGACTTTGATTTCATAGAGAATGGCGCTCGCCGAGGAGCTCCTAAATATATGGAATGGTACGGCGCCTTCGGCCTCCTGGTAACGCTGATCTGGCTCTATATCGAGTTGCTCCGGCTCCTTTCGAAATTGCGTAGCCGATAGAGGCGGGAATTCGCTTCTCAAAATGGTAGCGGTCGATCGCCGAGCGACCACACTATTAGCGGATGGTGGGCGCTCGGCGTGCACCGCCGTAGTCCCGCCGTAGCGGGACGAAGGAGTGAGATCGCCCGCTATATCGATTACTTTAGCCGATGCCCAATACCTGATTTTGGTATTCTATGACAGAAGATCCGGATTGTCTTCCGGGCCCGGATAACAGACTCTCTTACGCAATGCCCCGATTAAAATTGGAAATTATCCTGTTCTCCTCTTTGGCAATAGTCTTTTGCATAATCTTGGCCGGAAAATTTGAAGCATTCGCGGGAAATGAGACCAGATCGATTCGGGTGATTCCGCATTCCGTCTTAATGGAAAGTTTGAACGGTGAAGATCCATTGCCCAGAAGTCGGCCTCCTAACCGACTTGAAGAAGATCGAATTTCTGATGCGGCCGCTTTCTTTAGAAACAACCAGAAAAGTGAGGTGCATCAGCGAAGCCGGGATAACTACCGTTTGCAGACACTGGTTATCGAATGGGAACGCTTTCCCGGGGCACGCTGGGCATTAAACGTAGAGGGAGCGCTAATATCGCTACCCACCGAAGAAGTCCGCCTTCCTGACCAAGGTTGGGACCGCTTTCGTTGGGAACTAAAGAGGGATCAAAAGTGCACCCTCATCTATGAAAATGATGAACCGAAGGCCTCGTTGTACGTCGTATTTCAGGTACGTCAGAATCACATCGACTATTCCCTCTCTGTCCACTCCGAGGATAACCAAACACGTGATCAGCTTTACACGCACTTGTGCTTTAACCACGCCTGGGCCAACGGATTTGGTCGCGATGCCCTAGTGCTTACAGACGACCGCATTCGCCGCAAGAGGAGATAGCTTTGACCCAAACAACCAAGCTAAAATACACCAACATGAAGAGTAATTCGCCTATCTATTCTCGATCGCTTCTCAGAAATACCGCGATCACGGCTGTGGCCCTATCCATTTTCTCATTTTTAGGGCAAGCGGTCGACGATGCAAAAATGCCCAACGTCATATTCATGTTGACCGATGACCTGGGCTACTCGGATATCAGCTGCAACGGAGCCCAAAAGGTGAATACACCTCATATCGACTGTCTAGCGGCAGACGGAATTCGCTTCACCGACTTTCATACAGCCGCATCTATCTGCTCACCCTCTCGAGCGGCCTTCCTTACAGGCGGCTACCCACAAAGGGCAGGGCTCTATATGGGCATAAATCCAAAACGAGATCAGCATTGGTTTTTAGGACTGCACCCAGAC
>DKNL01000223.1 GCA_002474325.1 Opitutales bacterium UBA7389 | reverse complement strand
TTTCGACGACTACAATCAAGGCGGTTTTGAAAACGCATTTGCCCTGACTAGAAGCGTTGGAGAGAGCTATCTAAAGGCATACACTCCCATCGTCGAACTGCGAAAGTCGACGCCCTACGGGGAGCGGGAGAGGGAATTCCAGCTCTATCGCCGCGGTAGGTATGTAGAATTCAATTTGGTCTATGACCGAGGCACTCTATTCGGACTGCAAAGCGGAGGGCGCACTGAATCGATTCTCATGTCGCTTCCAAGTCTTGTATCCTGGAAGTACGACTATAAACCGGACCTAGACACTCCCGAACATGATCTCTATGAAACCTTTCTCAATCCCAAGGACTGGATCAGCTCTGGCCCCTGAATCACAGGGGTGCTACTCCCCCAAGCCGTCCCTAGATAACTAATACATGAATTCAAGGCAAAGATTTCTCAAGGCTCTGATTTGCCAGCCACTTGAACGGCCCCCTATCTGGGTAATGCGTCAGGCTGGTCGCTACCTCCCGGAATACCGGGCCCTGAAAGAAAAGTATTCGTTTCTCGAACTCGCTCAAACACCGGAATTGGCGCTAGAGGTTACAATGCAGCCTCTGCGACGTTTCCCGCTTGATGCAGCGATTCTCTTTTCAGACATCCTCGTTATCCCCGAAGCTCTGGGACAGGGTTACCACTTCCGAGATCAAGGCGGAATCGCCATGAACTACGAACTCGATTCAGTCGAACGTATAGCCGCCCTGGATCCAAACGCCGTGGAGGAAAACCTAAAGTATGTCGCTGACGCATTGAAATTAATCAAAAGCGAGTTGGGAGAAGAAAAGGCTTTGCTTGGGTTTGCCGGATCCCCTTGGACCCTGGCCACCTACATGGTCGAGGGCGGAAGCTCTAAGGACTTCAAGAAGATCAAGTCGCTATTCTACTCAGATCCGAGGGCCTTTAATCAGCTAATGGAAAAACTAACTAAGGCCCTGATAGACTACCTGCGGATGCAAAAAGGCGCGGGAGCGGATGCTGTCCAGATATTCGATTCATGGGGAGGAATCCTATCGGGTGACGATTACGAGGCCGCTTCTCTCCGTTGGATCGCCGTAATGGTAAACGCTTTGAAAGAAGAGATCCCTATCATCATCTATGCTAAAGGCACGATTCCACAACTTAAAAGGCAGAGTGAAACAGGAGCGAAAGCCATTGCTGTGGATTGGACCATTCCTATCCGAGAGGCCGCTGACCAAATTTCTTCTGATGTAGCGATTCAAGGAAATCTGGATCCCGTAATCCTCGATACAAGCCCAGAGATCGTTGTCAGAAAATCAACTGACATTCTGAAATCAATGGCTAATCGGCCCGGGCATATATTCAATCTCGGGCACGGAATCCTTCCTACTGCCCGTATTGAAAATATGGAGGCTCTTGTCGATACAGTAGTTAACTTTGAAAGCTGATTATCCATGCAAGATGCTATAGTCCTAGGAGGAGGCATTTCTGGTCTAACTACGGGTTATCTGCTCCAGCAAAAAGGTTTAAATTTCTCGGTTATCGAAAAGAATCCTTTCCCTGGAGGGCCTATTCAGAGCGTATTCAAGGATGGATTTCTGGTCGAAAAGGGTCCAAATTCCCTACTCGTATCCGACCCCTGGATAGAATCGTTTATTAGCGATCTTGGCATAGGAAACGAAATAATAGATAGCAACCCGGCAGCAGTCAATCGGTATGTCGTCCGCAACAGTCAACCCATACCCGTACCTATATCTCCACTACAAGCAATTACAACTCGACTTTTCTCGCTCAAAGCGAAGTTTGGGTTTCTTGGAGAGCCGTTTCGGGGAAGAATTACAGAATTGGGCGAAGAGAGTGAAAGCGTGGCCGATTTTGTCGTTCGAAGAATGGGAAGCGAATTCCTCGACTACGCGATTAATCCATTCGTTCGAGGAGTTTACGCCGGCAACCCCAAACAGCTCATACTCAATCATGCCTTCCCTTTAATGAGGGAATTGGAACATGAAGGTGGATCACTCCTCCGCGGTGCAATCAAGCAAAAGCGGCGACAAAAAATGCGAGGTACGGCATACAAGAATCGTTCTATCAATTTTATCAATGGATTGGATACGCTTCCCAAGACAATTTCCCGAAAGCTTGGCAATCGGCTATGGCTAAGCTCTGAAGTGGTGGCTATTAATCCAGTTGAAAACGGATGGCAAGTTACCTGGAAAAAGGAAGGCGAGAACTTCGAGGGATTTACAAGGAACCTATTTGTCTGCCTTCCTTCTCGATCCATCAAGGCTCTCAACTGGGCCAGCCCGATCTCGGATTGGATTGCCGAAGCCCCCGACCTTCCTTGCCCAGCTGTGCATAGTTTAGCCCTCGGATACACGAGAAGTGATATCGCCCATCCACTAAACGGATTCGGCGTACTCGTCCCCAGCAAAGAACCTCATCGCATACTGGGAGCTTTGTTTAACTCTGAACTGTATCCTAATCGGGCCCCGGAAGATCATTGCCTGCTTACCGTTATGCTAGGCGGGAGCCAAAATCCCGAATTAAGAGAGGCACCCGACGAAGAGCTTCTAAATATCGCTAAGGAGGACTTAGCCAGTCTTCTTGGAGCGAGCGCTGATCCTGTATTTGTCAATCTAACACGCTGGCCCTACGCCATCCCTCAATATACCAGCGCCTTTGGCACTTGGAAAAAGACCATAAGGTCTTTGGAAGAAGATTTTCCTAATCTCAATTTTGGTGGCCATGCCATTGACGGAATCGCAATGGGAGCGAGCATTATGAGCGGGAAAGCGCTCTCAGAGCGAATCGATTAACGAATTACTGCAATGCAGCTGCTTTCACTTGGTCTATAAGCAGCTTCAGTTCGCTTGTCGGCTGCCTATTCAAGGCCCGTTGCAGCAAATCCAGCGACTCTCCAAAGCGCCTAGATTCTATCAAGACTTCAGAGGCAAGTATGAGTGCATCGTATTCATGTTTTTCCGACGTATACGCGCGCTCGAAAAAGAACATCGCTTTTGCTTTTTCTCCTCGCCCCGCGTGAATCGAGCCGAGACGCACAAGCGCCTCACCCTCAGTGGGATCGTTCTCCAAAGCTTCCATCAATTTGGACTCTTCCA
>DKNL01000071.1 GCA_002474325.1 Opitutales bacterium UBA7389 | reverse complement strand
TGCAATCCCGATTCCTTAGCCAATTTCAAGTTCCGTTCATCCTTCACTTCTGTACTCACGGGAAGACCTGTTCGTCGCGAACCTTCCATGATAATATCTAAGGCTTTATCGTCCCCTTGATACGTATACGGGTTGGTACGCAGCTTCCAGACACCTCCTCTAACTGCATGCATGCCCACCTCTTTGAGTGCTTCCGCCGTCTCGTAAGCGGTTCGGGTCTTTCGGAACGATCGTGCAGGGACCGGATATCGCCAAAAAACACACGCCGCTCTCTATCCCCGAAAATCATTTTATGATTTTTTCCCCGATTGTATATCCAACAATCTATGAGGAAACTGTATAGTATCCAAACATTCTATATAATCCAACTCTTCAATACGGTTTATTAGCTGTTCGTGTCTCTCATCGCCCAACATAGCGTAAATGCTTTGCACAGCCCCTTTAATCACTTGGATTTTGCAACCGAATTCCTCGACGATTCTCTTAACCTCAGCCAATTGGCCGTCTGTCAGCTTAAGGTTTTTCGGAATAATCATTTCAGTTCTATATTGCGATTCAATCAGCCTCTGACGACCCTCATAAATCGAAACGAAATTCGTGGTTAGAACGCTATCTCAGTTTCATTGGCGAAAACTTCCTTGAGCGACTGCCGCTTCCGCATTAGGTCGACGCTTCCATCGATACGGACTAGGGCTTCCGGGCACTCCGGAAACGAATTATAATTCTTGGTCGCCATAGAGGAACAATAGGCGCCAACGCCTCCGATAGCAACCAAGTCGCCAATCTTCGCTTCGGGGAGAGATCTCGGATGAAGGGCCTCAGGATCTGAAGGGGCGGGTGTTAGAATATCCCCCGACTCGCAACAATGCCCAACAACGATATAAGGCTTTGCCGTTCTTTCCTCGTCTTCAGGGATCAGCAGTTGGATTTCGTGCTGAGAACCGTAAAGAGAAGGTCTGGTATTTTCCGTCATTCCCGAATCTAGTTTGATGAAGCTATATCCGCCTTCTCCTGTGCTGGCAAGATCCTGGACGCTAGATAGCAAAACGCAACAATTGGCCACCAAGTACGATCCCGGTTCGACCTCCAGATGGATGCGCCTGCCCGTTTCCGAAGCGAAGTCTTCGAAAGCCTGCTTCATGGGTTCTCCAATTGCCTGCAGATCCGTAGTAATTTCACCCGCAATTCTGCCGACTTTATAGCCGCCACCCAAATTTAGGTGAGTCGCGACCTCAAAGTACCGCACCATATCGAAGCTAAGCGAAACAGCTCGTATCCAGACATTCGGGTCGCTACCACTTCCAATATGAGTGTGGATTCGAAAAACGCTCAGCCCGTATTTCTCTGACAGCTTTTTCGCATCCTCCTTGCTCTCATGCCATATGCCAAAACTAGAAGCAGGTCCACCGACATTGGTCCGATTCGTTCCACCTGAACCCAGTCCGGGATTAAATCGTAATCCAACTCGTGTATCAGGGAAACGCTTACCATACTGCTCAAGCTGATGAAGTGAACATGCATTGACGCTCATGCCTTTTTCAACGAGCTTGGCAAGCCGGTCATCATCAGGAAATTCCTGTGTGCTCAACGATATTTCATGAGCATCGTATCCCGCCACAACGGCCCTCTCTGCCTCGTAAATTGAACTCGCGTCGATCTCCAATCCCTTGGCCCGAAAGAGCCGAAGGATGTTCGCGTTCGGACTGGCTTTCATGGCGTACCGAGCCGTCAATCCATAGGCATTAGGAAAAGCGAGCACCTGGTCCGCCGCCTCTCTCAAGCTAGCCTCATCGTAAACGTAGCACGGCGTCCCAATCTCTCGGCGTATTCGTTCCGCCAAGTCTCTATTAATGAAATTCGTGGTCAGCATATTCGCTGTATGGTTAATTAGCTATATAATCGAAATTCAAGGCATCCAAGGATACTTTGAGAAGTCCGGTTTGCGCTTGTCGAGAAACGCCTGCTTTCCCTCAGCTCCTTCTTCGGTCATGTAATATAGATACGTAGCATTTCCCGCCAACTCCTGCAGGCCTGCCTGCCCATCGAGGGCAGCGTTGAATGCGGATTTCAGGCATCGAATGGCTATTGGGCTCTTCTCAGCTACTTCCAATGCCCATTGCACGCCTTCCGACTCAAGCTCCTCCACCGGCACAACCTTGTTCACTAAACCCATATCCAACGCTTCCTGTGCGCTGTATTGACGACATAGGTACCAGATCTCTCTCGCCTTTTTTTGACCTACGATACTAGCCAAATAGCTTGCTCCCAATCCGCCATCAAAACTGCCTACTCTCGGGCCAGTCTGCCCGAACACGGCATTGTCAGCCGCGATAGAGAGATCGCATATTACATGCAGAACATGCCCTCCGCCGATAGCGTATCCAGCAACTAGGGCTATAACTACCTTTGGCATAGAACGAATCAATCGCTGTAGGTCCAAGACATTAAGCCTGGGTACGCCATCGTCACCGACATATCCCGCATTTCCTCTAACGCTTTGATCGCCCCCCGAACAGAAGGCGTACTTGCCATCAGAATGAGGGCCAGCGCCCATCAGCAAAACAGCGGCGATCGATTGGTCCTCACGAGCATCGCAAAAGGCTTCATACATCTCAAACACCGTTTGCGGACGAAATGCGTTCCGTTTCTCCGGTCGACTAATTGTAACCTTTGCAACAGACCCCCACTTCTCGTAAACAATGTCTTCATACTCCTTGGCCTTTGTCCATTCGGGATTGATCATGACCGGCAGTTTGCGATTCACCACCACCCGTGCAAGCCTCTGTTTTCCACTATTACCTATTCAGCCCTCGGGCTCGTTACGAAGGGATTGAAGTCCTTGGGAAGCGGCGCCTCGAGATCCAAATCCCGTTCCGAAATGGGATGCTTAAATGCCAGTCTAACAGCATGGAGCATTGCTCGCTCCGGTTCCAACGGGATATTCGCCAAAGGCTTATACCCATAGATTCGGTCACCGAGGATCGGGTGACCAACGCTCATCAAATGGACGCGAATTTGGTGGGTCCTTCCCGTATGAATGCGGCAGCGTAATTGGGAGAAGCCTTGGCGAAACCGCATTTCGGCAGTCCAATCAGTCCTGGCCTCTCGACCATGCTCGCCCTGGCAGACCCGCATCTTGTGCCTCTGCGACGGGTTTCTTTCAATATTCTTGCGGATTGATCCGCTCATGAGTTCCGGCACCCCTGTAACCAGGGCGAGATACTCTTTGATAATCGTTCGAGACCGAAAGCACTCGCCCAATGCACGATACGCCTCATCCGTTTTCGCTGCGACAATCAAACCGCTCGTTTCCCGATCAAGTCGATGAACGATGCCTGGCCTATCTTCCCCCCCTTGCTTACTCAGCTTGCCTTGACACAAGAAGAGCAAGCCGTGAGCCAGCGTCGGCTCTGGCTTGCCCGCCCCAGGATGTGTTACCAATCCCGCCGGCTTGCTCACCACGATCAGATCTTCATCTTGGTAGACCGGCGTCAAACCAAGATCAATGGGAGCCATCGGCAAAGAATCAGTGGTTGGCAGCTCGAATCGAACAGTATCCCCTGCCGCTACCAACCGCTTCTTCGTGACAGTCTCTCCATTCACTTGAACCAGTCCAGTATCGAGGGCGCGTTGAAAAGCCGCTCGGCTGATCCCCGAATTCGCCTCAGCCAGAAACCGGTCAACTCGACAATTGCGGCTTCCTTCAGGGACCACGAGCTCTGTTACTCCTTCTTCCAAATCNNTATGAACGATGCCTGGCCTATCTTTCCCCCCAAGCGTACTCAGCTTGCCTTGACACAGGAAGAGCAATCCATGGGCCAGCGTAGGCTCCGGCTTCCCCGCCCCAGGATGCGTTACCAGCCCCGCCGGCTTGTTCACCACGATCAGGTCTTCATCTTCGTAGACTGGCATCAACCCAA
>DKNL01000302.1:9201-11473 GCA_002474325.1 Opitutales bacterium UBA7389 | reverse complement strand
CTCGATGGACAATGTCGACTCTCCATCGGGAATAACCAACCCAAATTCGTGCGAGCAGCCTTATTGATAAAATTTTTGTAAAATATTATATCGTCCAATCCAATCCAAAAATGTACCCAAACCGGGGCGATAAGCTTGCTTAATCAGATTAGATAATCATCGCTGCGCCCATCGTCTCGTTCGTGAAAGGATCGACCAGAATAAAGGATCCTGTAGAGCGATTCATTTTATAGGGATCGTAACAAAGCGGGGACGCCGTCCTCAGAGAGATGCGCCCGATATCGTTTAGGCGGAATTCAAGGTCATCCTCAATTTTGTGGAGCGTATTTATGTCCACCTTGTACTTAATGTCTCGAATGACCGCCTTGGTATCCTTGGTTGTGTGCCTAAGGATGAACTTCCCTCGGCTGCAGAGAGGTTTTTCGCTGAACCAGCAAATCATCGCCTCAATATCCTGCCCGACGCTTGGAGGATTATTTGGCTTCGCGATCATATCGCCACGACTAATATCGATTTCTCGATCTAAGGTTATGGCAGCGCTTAGCGGAGCAAAAACTTTCTTCAGCTCCCCATCCATCGTGTGGACCGCCTCGATCACGGCGTTAAAACCAGATGGCTGGACAACGACTTGGTCACCGGGCTTGAAGACGCCTCCCGCCACGCGACCAGCGTAACCGCGAAAATCGTGATGCTCGTCGCTATGGGGCCGAATAACCCATTGCACCGGAAAACGAGCCGAAACATGGTTCTCGTCCGAACCAATATAAACTGTTTCTAAATGGTACAATAAGGTTGGACCCTTGTACCATGGCATGTTCTCCGATGTTTCTGCTACATTGTCGCCCTTAAGAGCGCTGATCGGAATGAACGTCACCTCCACGATACTATCAAGCCGAGATGCGAAGCGACGAAATTGCTCCTTGATTTCCAAGAAACGCTCTTCGCTCCAATCGACCAAGTCCATCTTATTGATAGCTATCACCACATGCTGGATACGAAGCAGATCGGCAATGAAGGAATGGCGGCAAGTCTGCTCAATCAAACCCTTGCGAGCATCAACTAAGATGATCGCCAAGTTCGCCGTTGAAGCCCCAGTAACCATGTTTCTCGTGTATTGGATATGGCCCGGCGTATCTGCTATGATGAACTTCCTACGGGGAGTAGCAAAATATCGGTAAGCGACATCGATGGTGATCCCTTGCTCCCGCTCCGCCCGGAGTCCATCGGTTAGCAAGGCGAGGTTCATGTTTTCGTCACCCCTTTGCTCACTTGTTTTTTCGATCGCCTCTAGCTGATCTTCGAAAATCGCTTTCGAATCATAGAGCAATCTACCAATTAGGGTTGATTTCCCATCATCAACGGATCCCGCAGTCGTAAACCGAAGAAGGTCCATGTCCGTGTAACTTTGAACGTTGTCTTGATCCGTCATTGGCGATCCGATACAGGATTAAAAGTAGCCTTGCTTTTTGCGGTCTTCCATCGCGCTTTCGCTTCGCTTGTCATCCGCCCGATTGCCGCGCTCGGTTTCTCTCGCCGCGGCCACCTCTTCTATGATCTTAGACATGTCGTCTGCATCAGACTCGACCGCTCCTGTGATCGTAGCATCACCCATTGTGCGAAAACGGATACGCTTCCGCTGCACAGTCTCTCCATCTCTAGGCTGAACAAATTCGGAAACGGCCAAAATTGTGCCATTCCGGATGACCACTTCCCGTTCATGGGCGAAATACAGACTGGGAATCGAGATTTCCTCCGCCTTCATGTATTGCCAAACGTCCATCTCAGTCCAATTGCTCAACGGGAAAACACGGAAGTGCTCGCCTGGGCCCATTCTGCCATTAAAGACATTCCAAAGTTCCGGCCTCTGGTTCTTCGGGTCCCACTGGCCAAATTCATCCCGGTGCGAGAAAAACCGCTCTTTCGCCCGAACTTTTTCTTCATCGCGCCGTCCTCCGCCGATAGCGGCGTCGTATCGCCCCTCTTCTAAGCAATCTAAAAGAGTCTGAATCTGCAAAGCATTCCGACTGGCATTGACGCCTTTCTCTTCAACGACACGTCCTTCGTCTATCGCTTTCTGGACGGATGCAACTACCAAGTTCGCTCCAGATATCTCAACCAGACGATCCCGAAACTCGATCGTTTCGTTAAAATTGTGGCCAGTATCGACATGCAAGAGCGGGAAAGGAATTTTCGCAGGCCAAAACGCCTTTCTGGCCAGATGCGCCATTACGATCGAATCCTTACCTCCAGAAAAGAGGAGAGCTGGTCGCTC
>DKNL01000302.1:0-8815 GCA_002474325.1 Opitutales bacterium UBA7389 | reverse complement strand
AGGTGGGTTACCGTATAGTCCGCCATGATGAAGGCGCGTAGTTACTTCGCCACATTCCGATAATCAAGTGTAATCTCCACGATCCTCACAACATTGAGTCATAGTTGCGAATACCGACTAAAGATAGGCCCAAACTACCCAACTCCCACTAGTTAGCAGTCATAAAACCATTCAGCCAGCATGCGATATCAGTTCGCTATCGCTCGGTCTACCGAAGCGGCCGCTCGGTTAAACCTTTCAGCCGCTTCTTCCAACTGGTTCTCGCTCAGCACCCCGAAACTGGCGCGAATATAGTCGATTTGAGCATTGTTAACGAAACATAGGTCTCCAGGGACATAGAAAACCCCGCTATCGAGACAGGCCTTGTGGAATTCGGATTCGCTACCCGTTGGCAACCCGTTCGGCGACCTCAACCATAAGTACAGGCCTCCCTCAGGAATGGCCCAACTCCAGCCAAGATCCAACAACGATCTCGCTAGGCAACGATGTAGAGCCTGCATCTTACGGTTATAGATTCCTCTCAATTCGGATAGATGGCGATCGAAACGACCGCTTAGCAATGCTCGCTCTAATATAGCCTGGGTGAAGTGGGAGGTTCCAAAATCTTGCTGTCCTTTTACCGCCAGCATAGCATCCCTCCATTCATCCGAGTTGCAGTAGACATAACCCACCTTCAAACCAGAAGCGTAGGGCTTCGTGAGTGTACTCGTATATAAAACAGGCAAATCGCAACACGAATCTATGCTCAAGGCACTTTTGGCCGGATGCGCCTCTTCGTAATAAAGTTCTCGGTAAGCAGCGTCTTCTAGTAGAGCGATCGAAGAATTGAATTCCGTCAGCAGCTCACCCAACGCTTGCTTCACTTCTTCGGAAATTGAATGACCACTCGGATTCGCAAAGTAGGACACCAAGTAGACCGCTTTGATCTTCTCAATCGAACCATCCAAAGCAGCCTTCTCGAACACCGTTCGCAGCACATCTAAATCCACATCTCCTCGATCATCCATAGGCATCGGAATTGGCTCTACACCCAAGCCCTGAAGGATTTCCAAAAAGACGAAATAAGTCGGCTGTTCGACCAGAATGCAGTCTCCCGCATCACAAAGCGTTTGCACCGCTAGATACAAAGCTTGTTGAGACCCATTGGTTATAAATAGCCTGTCAGGCTGAAGCTCAGCCTCAGAATCTAAATCGCAATTCGCAATTCGACTCGTCAGATGGCTTCGCAGCGCGTCCCGTCCAATATTGGGCCCGTATTGGAGCGATGCTTTGGCCTCGGTTTCCAGACAGCTGATTTCCTGAACGATTTCCCGCACGTCCTCCACCGGGAGCGACTCAGAATCGGTGAATCCTGCCGCTAAACTGAGGATATCAGGGCGCTGAAACGCTAGAGCCATCAGCCTCGTAATATCCGATGACTTCTGTCGAAGCCCTAATTGAGAAAGATTAGCCTTCATCTCTTGATGACGAAGATCAAACATCCGCTATCAAACTAATGCGATGCAAAAAGGCTACAGGTTTCCCGAGAGCCTAAAATCAGTTTCTTGAACAATATAGATTAAGCCATGGCTTGGGCTCCATCAACGGCGGGAGGAATATCTTCATTATTGTCTGAGACCTTTTTTTCCTCGGAAACCTCCTTCTCCGACTCCTCTTGCTTACGTTTCTCCTCTTCAGTCTTAGTGGAAATCACCTCTGATCGGATCTCGCCGTATTCAACAATTTCTTGCACGTGCTTTCCTTCAATCGTTTCGAACTCCAAAAGCGAATCTGCGATTTTGGTAAGGGCCTCGCGATTCTCTTCGATTAGCTTCTTGGCGCGGTCAAATTGAGTAGTGATGATCTTGCTAACTTCTTCGTCAATCCGTTTGGCGGTTTCCTCACTCAGATTGTGAGTCTTGCTGATCTCACGACCCAAAAAAAGATGCTCCTCATTATCGCCAAACGCTATTGGACCTAGCGAGCTCATACCCCAATCGCAAACCATGTTACGGGCAATATTGGTCGCTTGCTTGATATCCATAGCAGCACCGTTGCTGAAGTCCCCAGTTTCTACCTCTTCGCCAATGCGTCCACCCATGGCCATGCAGATGTCGTCTATGAGCTCCTTCTTCGACTGACCCAGAATGTCCTTAGTCGCCGTACTCATAGTCAATCCAAGTGCTCGACCACGAGGAATGATGGTCACCTTGTGCAATTTGATCTTCTTTTTGTACAGCAAGACAGCGATGAGTGCGTGACCCGCTTCATGGAAGGCGGTCATGCGCTTGTCTTCATCATCCATCAACTGACGACGCTCGCGACCAAAGGAGATTTTGTCCTTGGCGTCGTAGATATCGACCATCTCCACCTGTTTCTTGTTCTTGCGGGCAGCCATTAAGGCTCCTTCGTTAAGCAGATTGGCCAAATCCGCTCCGGCAAATCCCGGCGACGAGCGGGCTATATCCTCGAGATTAACATCCTCGCTCAACTTGATACGCTTCGCGTGCACCTTGAGAATCTCTTCCCTGCCCTTCAAATCCGGCAACCCGATGACGACTTCCCTATCGAAACGGCCTGGTCTCAGCAGGGCTTTATCCAATACATCGGGCCGGTTGGTAGCCGCCATGATAATAACCCCTTCAGTTGTATCGAATCCATCCATCTCCACCAAAAGCGAATTGAGCGTCTGCTCACGCTCATCATTTCCGCCTCCTAGGCCAGCACCACGCTGGCGTCCTACCGCATCGATTTCATCAATAAATATCAGACAAGGCGCACTCTTCCGTCCTTGCTCGAACATATCACGAACACGACTGGCGCCCACGCCTACGAACATCTCTACAAAATCAGAGCCGCTTATCGAGAAGAAAGGAACCTCCGCTTCTCCAGCTACCGCTTTCGCCAATAAAGTCTTTCCGGTCCCCGGGGGGCCTACCATCAAAATACCTTTCGGTATCTTCCCGCCCATACGCTGGAACTTCTTCGGGTCCTTAAGAAAGTCGATCACCTCGCTCACTTCCTCCTTAGCCTCATCACAACCAGCTACTTCGTTGAAGGTAACCTTGTCTTTGTCTCTCGTCAAAAGCTTGGCCTTGCTTTTTCCGAAACTGAGTGCTCCTCGTCCCGCCATTCTCAGCTGTCGAACAAAAAGGAAATATAGGATACCGATTACCAATAGAAAGGGGATTAATCCAGCCAGTAACTGCGGCAAAAAGGTGTTGCCCTCATTTTCCTCGAATTTCTTCGACTTCTGGAGAATTTCGTACTGGTCATCCACCAACTTGCCATCCGCTTTAAATGGCTCGATTCGATAACCAATCTCGACCGTATCATCCGGAACCCGCATTTCGCCGATGACATCGTAGTAGTTATTGCCCCCGTTGGGATTGGGATAGATCCTTCCCGACTCAATCAACCCGTTTTCCGTGTGAATGACGACGTCGTACATCGGAATCTCGTTCGCGTCTCTACCCCGGTCGGTCTGATACCAAAGCACGGCCATGACAGCAAAAATCACCAACCAGATCAAAATGACCTTTGGCTGGAATCGATCCGGCTGGTTTTTCCCGTTCGGGTTTCCTTTTGGTGTATTTGGTGAATCTGACATTTATTAATCTACATTCGCTAACCTGCCGGGCATTCTTCGTAAGTCAACCGCAACGCTTGTCTAGTATCAGCAGTCAAAGTTGCCCATAGATTGGGCGGAAGCCCAGGAACCCATAAAATCTCGTCACTACTATTCAGTACGACAGGCAATTGTTTTCGTTTTTCTATCGGTATCTTTCGGTCGCTTAACAAATCCTTTAATTTGGCCGAGGATCCCCTCCCCATCGCCTGATAAGCATCACCTGTCAAACAGAGTCTGACCCTCACCGATGAAGAATGTTTCTCATCAGATTTAATGAAAACCACGCTATCATGAGAGTGGGCCCCTGAACGGATGCTATCAAACAGGTCTTCATCCACATAAACCCTTTTCGCACTAAGAACCGAGCCGTCAGGCAGAAACATCGTGCAATCATCTGGAAGGCACAATTCATCCCATGAAAATGAAACCGAATCACTGATTACCCTGATTCCATTCGTTTCATTACCAACAACCCAATGCGAAGCCGTGACATTCGTCTTGAAATCTTCACCAGTTCTCAGGGATTCAAGAATGGTTTCCACACTAGCCAAGGCCAAGCAGCTTCCGGTTTCCGTTTCGACAAGCCGATTCAACGCCCGCCGCTGGAAAGCCCGCGGCTGAGTGCGCGTCGCGGCCCAAGCCAATCGATACTCATCATCGAGAATCATTGTCTTCCACGCGTCATCGAATGAATATTCCAAGGCTTCCCAATCGTCCTCAAGCAGAGCCCGAGCGGTCACCGCCCCCTCCTGAACGGGTCGATCCGAAACGCTTTCCCAATTTGGGATTACGCTCGATCGCAGCCGGTTCCGATAGTAGGCATCCGTCTGATTGCTCGCATCTTCTCGCCACTCAGCCCCCACTTGCCTAAGAAAATCGACAATCTTGTCCTTTCTTAGCCTCAGCAACGGTCTAAAGAATATCAAACCATCCGGACCCCTCGAAACTTCCCTAGGTGCAGTCAAACCTTGCAAGCCGCTACCTCGTGAAATTCGCATGAGCATGGTCTCCAGAACATCGCCCGCATGATGGCCCGTCAAAATGGCTGTTTCACACTCTTTATTTGACGAGTATTCAGAGAAAAACGCATTGCGAGCTGTCCGTGCCTCGTCTTCTGAAACAGAGGAATCGATATCCTCTCGTTCCCAAAAACCCGTGATAAGCGGAATGTTTAAACTCGAGCAAATCGATTCCACGAATTGCTTGTCTTCGTCTGATTCTCGCCCCCTTAGCTTGTGATTGAAGTGTAGAACGCTTAGATCCTCGCCTCGCCGAACCGTAGCGAAATACGAGAGCAAAAATACGGAATCCGCACCCCCGGAACATGCGACATACAAATGTTCGGTCGCCTCAATCCGGGATTTCAAATTTGGGGACAACCAATCGCTACCAGCGATTTGAACCAGGCTATTCCCAATCTCTTCCCAATCAGTCAAGCTGCCTCCAATACGATTCTGTCTACCCGCTAAGCAAACTAAGAGCAGTCAATCCGGTCTTTGCCCATATACGAGTGCAAAACCTTTGGTAGCAAAACAGAGCCATCGGCCTGCAAACCATTCTCAAGCAAGGCTACAAAGACGCGGGGCACAGCCAAACCAGAACCATTCAATGTGTGGACAAACTCGTTTTTACTGGTATCTGAATCACGATACCGGATCCGAGCCCTGCGGGATTGAAATGACTCGAAGTTGCTGCAGCTAGAAACTTCCAGCCACTTTTGCTGCCCAATGGCCCAAACCTCTAAATCGTACTGTTTCGTTTGCGAGAAGCCCATGTCTCCGCCGCACATCAGCAAAGTGCGATAAGGCAGTCCCAAGACTTGTAGCAGGCTTTCCGCATATCCGCGCAACGACTCCAATTCCTCAAAGCTCGTCTCCGGCTTCACCCATTTAAGTATCTCGACTTTGTCGAACTGATGAACGCGATTCAGGCCTCGGACCTCTTTTCCATAGCTGCCCGCCTCCCTACGAAAACAGGCTGAATAAGCACAACGATAAATGGGCAGGTCCGATTCTGAAAGAATCTCGTCCCTCAGGAAATTGGTCAGCGGCACTTCAGCAGTCGGAATGGCATAAAGCCCATCCTCAACGGTCTGATACATCTGCCCTTCTTTATCCGGAAGCTGGCCGGTAGCAGTAGCACTGGCGGCATTTACGAAGTACGGGACAGCTACCTCCTGAATCCCTGCCTCGTTCGCCTGGTCGAGAAAAAAGGACACCAAGCTACGAGCTAGTCGGGCCCCATCGCCCACGAAAAACGGAAAGCCCGCGCCAGTGACCTTCGTTCCTCGCTTGAAGTCAAGAATCTTGTCAAGCCAATCCATATCGTAGTGAGGGATATGATACGATTGCTTTTCCGGTAAAATTCCCCATTGCTTAATCTCAACATTGTCGCTTTCATCGCGACCTTCAGGAACCGAGGCATCGGGAAGATTGGGAATGCTAAGATAGCAGCCTTTCCATGACGAATCCAGTTCCTTGAGCTCAACATCCTTATCCTTTATCACAGCGGAAACAGATTTCAATTCCTTAACTTTTTCCAGAAATTCTGGGCTTCCTTTCGGCAAACTCGCCATTTCATTATTCGCAGCTTTCTGTTGGGAACGCAGGGTCTCGACTTCAGCGATCAGCTTTCTCCTTTCCTCGTCCACAGCCAACACCACACCAAGATCGCAATCGTTGTGCTTCTTGGCAATCCCCGCCCGGACGTCGTCTGGTCGTTCCCTCAATAGTTTCAGGTCAATCATTGGTGAAAATCGTGTTCTATGCTCCTACGCGAGGGCCTAACCGTTCAATACCGTCTTCTAAAGTCAAGCGTGGTTACTTCGAGTACATTGGATAATTCGCATTCGAGTGTGTGAAGCGGAGTTGCAAGCGAAGGAACGGACTTTTTCAACTATGTCTTATTTAAGGACTTCCTTTCAACTGCCGCATTGCTTCATAAATAGCGATACCCGCGCTGGTAGCTAAATTCAGCGATCTCAACGTATCATTATACAAAGGAATCCGGAGGCGATTCTCATTGCCGATCTCATCGTGCATCCAGTCTGGAGCCCCCGACCCTTCTCGGCCGAAAACGAGCCCATCTCCATCTTTGTATTCTGTATCCCAGTACGAACGACCACCATGAGTGGTCATGAGCAACAATCTCTTTGGCCCGCAGTCAGAAGCCTTAAAGGCGCCCCAATCGTCATGATGCTGGATATCCAAATTGTGCCAATAATCCATTCCGCTGCGCCTTAAATGCTTATCGCGAATAGTGAACCCCAGAGGATGAATCAAATGAAGCCGCGATTCCGTTATCGCACAAGTCCGCCCGATATTTCCCGTATTCTGTGGGATCTCCGGCTGAAATAGGACAATGTGAATCATTCTAAAAATCGCTCTCTGGAAGCCGACAGGGAGCTGCCAGCGGCCAATTCTCTTCAATCAATCGCGAAACCCGTGGTTAATGCAAAGGTGGGATCTAAGCTCATCGTAATTCCGAGTAACTGGGATAGTCGGGTACTCTTCCGTGATTTGGTGCGTTGGTTTGAAGAAGATCCCCGAATCAGCCTCTTCCAGCATGCTAATATCGTTATAGGAATCTCCAATCGAAAGCGTTTGGAAATTAAGATCTCTCAAGGCAAGGATCGCTTTGCGCTTCTGATCCGCTTGCCGCAGAGCGTAATCTTTGATCACGCCCGACTGAGAATCGACTACCAGCGAATGGCAGAAGATAGTTGGATGGCCCAGTTTCGCTATGAGCGGCTTGGCGAACTCCCGAAAAGTATCAGAAAGTATAATGACTTCTACCTGGCTTCTCAGCCATTGCAGAAATTCGCCAGCCCCATCTAAGGGGTCCATCGTCGCCACGACTTCCTGAAAGTCCTTCAAAGTCAGTCCATTCTCATCGAGAACCTCTAATCGCTTTTCCATCAATTCATCGTAATCTTCGATGTCTCGAGTGGTCAATTTAAGCTCTTCGATTCCTGTCTTCTCGGCCAGATTGATCCATATCTCAGGAATCAGAACGCCCTCCAGGTCCAGACATGCGACGGTTATTCTATCGTTCATTCAGACGGGTTGTTTTAGAAATTTCACGACTAACGAAATGGTTTCATCGAACGGTCTATATCACGATGGACCGCTTTCTTTTTAAGGTCATCCCGCTTGTCAAAGAGCTTTTTGCCAATACAGAGGCCGATCTCGACTTTCACCAAGGCTTCTTTGAAATACATCCTCAAAGGGATGATCGCCTTACCTCCCGATTCCACTTGCTTCTTGAGCTTTCTCAGTTCGGATTTCTTTAGAAGAAGCTTTCGCTCCCTACGGGGAATGTGGTTGTTCATCGACCCCCAGGCATACTCGTCGATATGCACGCCATAGATAAACAGTTCAGGACCAACAAAACGACAAAAGCCTTCGTTCAGCGACGCCTTGCCAGCTCTCATAGACTTGACCTCAGTTCCGGTAAGAACAATCCCCGCCTCGAAAGTATCTTCCACAAAATAGTCCCGCCGCGATTTGGCATTGCGTATCTCTTTCGTGAGATTACTTCTATCCTGTTTCTTACGGGCCATCGTACATTTCTATAAGGAATCGACACCTCGCTAGGTCACCAACAAAAAAACGCGGCAGTTTCCCGCCGCGCATCTTGAAAATCTATTCTTGCTACCCCTACTGACTCTCCTCACCAATTTCGTAGCTAATCTTTCCCTCAATGATCTCGCGGAGGGCGATATCCTCGGCATTCAATTTTTCCAGCGACTCAACCAAGGGTCGGTTGCCATGACGCAGTTGTTTAACGCGCCGCGATACAACATTAATTAAAATGTTGGGATCGCTGATGACCTTCTGGGCTTCTTTTATGTAATCGTCTCTCAATGCGGCTATCTCCTTCTGATAAATAGAATCCCGCCTTTTATCTTGCTGCCATTGAGCGTCAAGCGATTATTGATCACTCTCCAATATGGCCAATTCGGATTCTAGGGCAACTCGCGAAGATGCATCTCTTTTTGTCTGCTGGACGACGTTCGACTCCGCAGATGAAGCGAGAGACTTTGGTGAGGAGCTTGTTGCCAAAGGGATCGTGGCCTGTGCCCAGCTAGATTCGCCTATCGAGGCTATATATCAATGGGAAGGCAAAGGCTACCAATCTCAGGAATTCCGACTTTGGTTGAAAATTCTAGAACCTTGCCTTCCGGCTGCCCGATCGCACCTGGCC
>DKNL01000232.1 GCA_002474325.1 Opitutales bacterium UBA7389 | reverse complement strand
TTGGCCGGCAGCTTTTCGGAAGCGAATTCCGAAACGATTCCATTTTCCAGCCAAACGCCATCGCGCCCAGGACCTCGCCACTGTGGCCAATCGTCTGAACTAAAAGCCATCGGAGACGCTAGACCAACCACGCTTAAAGCACTAACCGAAAGGGTGAGGAATAAAAATAAACAATTCATCTGGGTCTATTGGTGAGCGAACGGAGCCCGATTACCTTAACTAAACGCCTACAAACCGAACCCTTTCCTTTCAATCTTATAGTAAATCCACTTTTCGACAATACCTAAATTAGACGGACGAAAACTTCTTGCTTCGGATCGCCTTAAGCACCCCATCCCAAAGACCCAATCGATTTTCTATCGCGATTTCCGCTGCTTCGATGGCCTCAGTAACCTTGCTAGGATCACCGTCGCATAGTTCGTTCAACAACCTCATCGCCATGGGTCCATGATGCCCCTCGTCCAGCTCAACATGCCTACTCAGGTAAAAGTGAAACGTCGGTGCCGACTCTTCCAAAACTTCTGACTTTTCCAGAATGTTTCTAAACATGCTCGGTATTACGCTTTCCCGGCCTAACGCGAAGGCCGCAGCCACTTTGTGAGGTTCGCCAGATTCTATTACTTCAAATGTCGCTTTCGTGAAGGCTCTGGATGGGCCAGGAAGGCAATCCATGTTTAACGCAGACGCTACGCCTTCTACTGTAACCGCATCAAGAAACTGGATACAAGGTTTCGTATCAGCTCCCACCTCTGCCATCGAGCGCAAGTAAATTTCAAAGTGGCTTAGGTACTCTCCCTTGTTAAGACCTTCGTCGCACTCCTCTTCAAGGATGACTTCGTTTATAAACCTTCTAAGCGAACCATCACTATTCGGCATCCAAGGTTGTTGAGTCGGCGCTATATGCGCTTGCAGCCTTTTAGCGAGTGACATGAAATCCCATACAGAGTAGACGTGGTGCTCCATGAAGACCCTTAGATCCTCTAAATCGCTCAGAGCCGAGTAAAGCGCATGTCCATTTAAGCGACTCGTGATTTTTGCCAAGCTAGATGACGATATCCTATTCACCCCCCTATGATTGCTTGATCTTCCGCCTTCTCAAGATTTTTCCGATCTGCAAACACAGGTCCCCCTGTCTAAAAATGGTTCAAAGCCCTGAACTGCTCTCCTATTTTTCGAATCGCTAAAAATAGTCGATTTGACTCTCCGTTTTATTCTAATTTCCAGCTAGATATTTCGCTTCAACTTGGATGACCGTACTGTCCTCGATTTCAGTTTCCTCGCCACCTAAAAATGATCCTATCAGCAAGCTATCCCTCTCCACTTTCAATTCGTCATGTGGCGTGAATACAGATGCAAACCACTGGCTCTTACGCTTCAGCTCGAATTTATCATGAGACTCCCAGTAGACCCTAACCGCAAGCGATGGGCTGACATTCGGCATGGGAAGATAGTTTACGCCTTCAGTTACGACAAAAAGTATCATTTCCCGATCGTCCTAAGTGTAATCCTCGACGAACACCCGTACATCATCACTGTCACATGAATTGAAAAACGGATACGATAAATTCGAGCAGCAAGGCAGGAAACAACCACGCCCAAATGAAGGGAGTCAAAATGATATTCAGAAACCGGGCATTCAATAAAAAGCGGAAGAGGTGGGTGGCCAGGGCCTGGTGCCGCTTTCTCGTTTCAGTATCAAAGAAGACCTTGCCCCTTTCACCTCATAGAAAAACGTCTCTTCGTTTTACTGCAGTTTAGCGATCAGGTACTTATACATAGCACTTCCAAGCGTATCGATTCGAGGAACACAAAAATATTCCTTAGTGTCAAAAAAGCGTGGCCCGAAAGCCACGCCTTGAAATTTCTAGGTTGAATTCGCTTAGCTATCGATCTCGATCTTCCAAGCCTTGGCATAGTCTCGTTTTACTAGCACGTCGAGATCGGAGCGGCCCTTGAACTGTAAACCTTTAGAATCCCATTCCAATTCCGTGTCTGGGTTTTGCTGAGCGATCACCCCAAGAAGCACCGTTTCTGTGAACGGCCCTGCTTGTCCAAAATGGGATTCGGCCTGCTCAATGCGGCCCGTCACTGCGTCATACCATTCCTTATACGGATCTTGGTCCCAAGCCCGAGCTATGGTCCTATCCGGCCAATCGAACCCATCGATATCATTGTTGGAATGAACAAACCAGCGGCTATGTTTCCGATTGAAAATGAGCTTTCCAGCTTCCCCGATCACAACGCTACCGAATTGCTGGAATGGCATGCCACCTAAGACTTTTTCATCGGGATGGTTGTATTCCTGGCTGTGCTTGATTAGTGACCACGTATCCCGATCGAAGTCGGCATTCACGTAGCCATCGTACCAGTAATATTTGAAGCCTCGTTTCGAGGTGTACTGACCTGATGGGAATTCCCATACTACCTTGGAATTGATTGGCGGAGAGATTTTAGTCGCCCCTTCTTGTTGGGCTTTCACGCTCGTGGGAGCTCCAGGATCGACTGCCCAGTAGGCCATATCCATGATATGGCAGGCCATATCTCCGAGAGCACCCGTTCCATAATCCCACCAGCCGCGCCAGGCGAAAGGAGCAATATTTGCATTGTATCCAACTTCTGGAGCTGGGCCAACCCATTGCTCCCAGTCCAGCCAGGCTGGAACCTTTTCCTTGGCGGGCGGCCTAGCGAACCCTTGCGGCCAAATTGGTCGATTTGTCCAAGTATGGGCTTCTCGCACCTTGCCAATCGCCCCTGCCCGAATCAATTCCACACAACGTCGCATGTGATCGTTAGCATGAGCTTGGTTACCCATCTGCGTCTTCACGCCATGCTTTTCAGCCAGCTTGGTCAACATGCGGGCTTCCCAAACACCGTGGGTAAGCGGTTTTTGGCAATACACGTGTTTGCCCCGCTCCATGGCCATGGCGGATGCATGAAAGTGATGATGGTCAGGAGTCGAGACGATGACCGCGTCCACTTTGTCGCCCATCTTCTCGAACATTTCCCGATAATCGGAGAAGAACTTGGCGTCCGGGTATTGACTGCGTGTTTCTACAACACCTTTGAGGCGCCGATTCTCCATATCCACAGACGACATTTTCGTCGAATCCGCGGTATCGACGAGCCCCACCACATCGAATCCAGCTTCTTCACAATGAGTGATGTCAACACGGCCCTTTCCTCCGATACCAATCCCGACGACTGTCGGCTTGGTCAAGCGTCCCCGAGCATGGCTCGGAAGGATGCTGAAACTAAAGGCGCTGCTAGCCATGGCGGTAGCGGACACTTTCCCGAACTGGCGGCGGGACATTCTAGTCATAGGAATGATTTTCTTCTCTTTCATCGGAGTAACGTTTCGAATTA
>DKNL01000242.1 GCA_002474325.1 Opitutales bacterium UBA7389 | reverse complement strand
TTGGTCGTTCCGGTGCGTGACCATCATATCGTAGGCCGCTTCCGGATCAAACTCAGCAATTCGCTGCAGTCTTCTTCTCGGTTTTGGATCCAAACGCTCCACCAGGTCACGCTGTAACTGAATGTCGGTTCCTCCAACGTCCAGCGTTTTTAAAGTCACCAAATCAAGTTCCTCCCCATTAAGATGGGCAGGTAAACCCTCGTTTAGCTTATCATTTTGCGTTTTCGCCTCTTTGTACAAATTCCTTATCTCCGTCTCATCGAAAACGGATGTTCGCCGAAGTTTCGCCCTGTCAATCGAAGCAGGCACATTCTTTCGAGCTTCCTCTTTAACAAGCGGCTGCTCGCCTATTCTAAGTTCCTTTTTCTCCTCCTGTCCGAGGAGAGCAAGACCACCGTTACCTAAGGCAAGGCTGATGAAGAAAACGATTGGGCGCAGGCTCATAACTTTGTTGGGCTAATTTCAGCGAGGACTATACCGTCGGTGGAAACGTATGCGAATCAAAAAATCACAAAGACTCCAGAACGTTTTTGACCAACTCCAGCTTAGAAGGATCCTTGATTCCAGGCGACACCTCCACGCCACTATTCAGATCGATTCTTTTGGCCTGAGTTTCCAGCAAAGCCGCTTGTAAATTATCCGGGCCCAATCCCCCAGCGAGAATCCAATTCTTCTCTGGGTGACTCTTAGAAATTCGAGCGAATTCGCCCCAATCGCTTGTCCGACCGGTTCCTCCATATACGTCCTTCCGGTACGCGTCCAAAAGCCAGGTATCGGCCAAGGGCAAGGCATCTTCATCAAAACTCTGGTCGGGAGCGATCCTGGGAGCAAGCCATAGCTTTTCAGGACCAAAAATCGACGACCATTCTTGCAGCATAGAACGCTGAGTTACATCCGCCGGGTAATGAAATTGGTAGAAATCGATTCCCAATTTAAGCAAATCGGTGAATATCTCCCTATCAGGCGAGACGGCTATCGCCACTTTGGGCAAATCCGGGAGCTTTGCAGCAAACGATAGGTAATCTTCATATGACTGGCAACGGGGCGACTCTTGGAAAAAGTTGAAACCCAGATAGTCCACACCGAGAGACGCGGCTGCTATGGCGTCGCTCAATTTGGTCAACCCACACACTTTTATTTCGATTCCGTTGACCATTGAAAATCAAGAGAATGAGTTAACAGATTCGATAACGTAGTCTATTTCCGCATCGGTCAGTTCGGGAACAATCGGTAAACTGAGACAATGCTTCGCCAGTTTTTCCGACTCAGGGAAGCTGCCTACTCCATAACCCCGGTCAGCAAAACAAGGCTGCAAGTGTAGCGGGTACGGGTAAACGATATCGGTCCCAATCCCTTTTTCAGTAAGATAGGATCTCAAACGATCACGCTCAGGATGCTGTAAAGTAAACATGTGAAATACTGATCTTCCCCATTCGGGCTCACCCGGAAGCGTTGTATTTTCCAGCTGAATGCCTCGCAGATAGCTATCGGCTATTTCCTGCCGACGGGCTGTCTTGGCTTTCAAGAAAGGAAGCTTAACATTGAGGGCAGCCGCCTGAAGGCCTTCCATCCGATTGTTGTATCCAACAAAGTGATTAAGATAACGTTCCTTCGACCCATGCGCTCGAAGAACGGCCACGCTATCTAGCAAACCAGGATCTTTGGAGCTTACGCATCCGCCCTCCCCCAGACCGCCCAGATTCTTTGTGGGATAAAACGAAAAAGCGCCAGCGTCGCCGATCTCTCCAACCGGCTCGCCCCTATACCTGGCCAGGTGAGCTTGGGCCGCGTCTTCCACAACTTTCGCCCCACACTTGTCGGCTATTCGCTGGATTGCATCCATATCAGCAGAAAGACCGAACAAATGCGTAGCTACGATAGTTTTAGTATTTTCAGTAGTTACAGCCTCAACGCTTTTCGGGTCGATCGTGTAGGTTAATGGATCGATGTCCGCAAAAACTAGCTTGGCACCAACGTATTCGGCCAGCCATGCGCTGGCTATAAACGTAAAAGCTGGGACGATTACCTCGTCGCCCGGACCCAAATCCAAAGAGCAGGCAATTAAGTGCAAAGCCTCCGTTCCACTCCCAACTCCTACAACGCGAGAGATTCCTTGGACGCTAGCGAAACCGGACTCGAAATCCGACACCTCAGATCCCAAGCAAAACTCTCCATGATCTAGCGTTCGGGTAAAGGCCTCAAGCAACTCGGTCCTGATAGGATCGTGAGCTCTCTTCAGATCAATAAATGGCACGTTCATTCTATTTGGAGCCCTTTCCAAAATGCTGCTCTACGACATTCACCAGGCTGTCAAGACTAGCCTCCGCTTGAAAATCCGTTGGCATACCCAACTTAGACATCGTTGAGCTAGTGATCGGGCCAATGCTTACGGTTTTCGGACGATTGGCTTTACTCTCGATTACAAGATCTTTCGCTTGATCCACGAATGACCTTACTCCCGAGGAACTAGTGAAAATAATAGCATCCGCTCCTCGACTCCGGAACTCCTTAGCTGCTGGATCGTCGGACAAGTCGGTGGGTTCTGTCTTATAAACCTCGAAACGGTCAACTATCGCCCGGGCCTCCTCCAGTTTCGACCGCAACAAGTCTTTACCTAGGTTTCCTGTGACGAGAAGTACTTTCGAGCTATCCAAGCTACCCGTCTCTACCAAACCTTTAGCCAAGCTCTCGGCATTCGCCTCTTTTGGTATCAGATCCGTTGTTACATAATATTTTCTGATTTCCTTCGCTGTCGCTTCTCCCACGGCGGCGATTCGAAGAAAACCGAGCGAACGAATATCATCGAAGGTTTCAAAAAACGCCTCGAAAAAGTACCTCACCCCATTGGGGCTAGAAAAAACGATCCAATCGTAGGAAGCTATTTCTGCGAAGACATCAGCCATCGTCTCTTCGTCAACATTCTTGGAAATGGATATCAATGGCAGCCCTAATACTTCGGCCCCCCTCTTCTCGAGCATCTCGCTAAGCTCGCTCGCCTGACCCCTGCTTCGCGTCACGACGAATCGCAGACCCTGCAACGACTTGTCCTCGAACCATGATATCTCTTCTCCCATTTTCGCGTTTTCCCCCACCATCATCACCGCCGGAGAATTCAGCCAAAACTCTTCCGCATCTTCAACCACTGTATTTAAGCGGCTTCGACAAACCCTCTGTCTGCCAAGTGTTGCCCATTCAACGCAAACAACTGGCGTAGTCGGATCGAATCCAGCCCCTATCAGCTTACTCACGATTGGTTCAAGATTCGCGACCCCCATGTAGATACAGAGAACTGAGTTCTCCTTTGGCAACTGGTTCCAGTCCACCATGGAGGCTTCCTTATCCGGATCCTCATGGCCTGTTACAAAAACCATCGTAGAATTCGACTTTCTCTGCGTAAGTGGGGTCCCACTGTAAGCGGCTGCTCCCGATGCCGCCGTAACACCGGGCACCACTTCAAAGGTAATTCCGTTTTCCTTGAGAAAGAGGGCCTCCTCGCCACCCCGGCCGAATATATACGGATCCCCACCTTTCAAACGGACCACCTCTTTACCGTCCTTCGACTTTTCGACAAGTATTTTCTGGATGGAATCCTGATGGACAGCCAATCCTCCAGACTTCTTCCCTACGTGGATAAGTTCGCAATCTGGCGAAACCATAGCGAGAACAGCGGGATGAACCAGGGAATCGAATACCAAAACTTGGCACCGCCCGAGGAGTTCCTTCGCCCGAATCGTCAGCAAACCTGGATTTCCTGGACCGGCGCCGACTAATCGAACCGCACCTCTAGACATCGCCCAACTCAAGTTGACGGATTAGCTGATCGGCAATCTCGCGCGGTTTTTGGGAAGCGTAGCGGAAAGGGATTGTACGCGTCTCGTATCCGCAATCCTTGTGATAAATCCTTAGCAACTCTTCCGTATAGTTCACGGCAAAGGCCACTTGGCATCCTCCACCAAGTCTTTCCATAAAAGCCCGCTCCAACCGAACCGCGACTCCCGTATTGGTATGCAGAGCTGCTTCATATAGCGAGACATCTTCATCTCGACATTGTATCGCTATAGCCGCTTGGCCTACTGCAGGCACGCATTCATCCAAAGACAGCTTCTTAAAGCTAACCCCTTCCCAACTTGCGATGCCCAGTCGATTAAGCCCGGCAGCCGCCAACGCCGTGGCATCCGCATATCCACTAGCGATCTTGTCAAGCCTCGTATCCACATTTCCCCTTATCTCGACAAACTCCGCCTGTGGATATATATACCGAAGCTGAACCCTCCGACGCGGGCTTCCTGTGGCTATACGGGCAGGCACGTCAACTCCATCCTTGAGAACAAGCACATCCTCGGGAGTCTCCCTGGCAAGAAACCCAGCAATTGAAAGCCCTTCCGGCATCTCGGAAGGCAGATCTTTGGCACTATGGATAGCCAGGTCCGCTCGTTCTTCTAGCAACGCATCTTCAAGCTCTTTCGTGAATAAGCCTTTCCCTCCTTTCTCCTCCAAAGACCATCGACGCCGACGATCTCCCGTAGTAACCATTTTCTCTATACGAAAGTCGAATCTGGGCATAGCTATAACCAACGAAGCCATCGCCAACTCTGCTTGAGCGAGCGCGAGCGGACTCTTTCGCGAAGCGACTACGATTTCTTCAGAGGGCCTTACCATAGCCAGCGTCCCGGGTGAGGAATTCCTTAAAAACAATGGGGATCTGGACGGAAGCTAGCGATGCATGGCTAGATTTCCCGTGCGTCCAAGTTCGATAATTCCGAATTTCTCGATCAAATTGAGAAACGCGGTTATTTTTCCCTCGTCGCCGGTGAGTTCCGCTACCAGGTCCTCGTGCTGAACGTTTATGATCTTGGCCCGAAACAATTCGCAAATCTGGATGAGCTCCGATCGGTTCTCGGCACAAGCTTTCACCTTTACCAAAATGAGCTCACGGGACACCGCTTGACCTTTCTTGAAGTCGTGTACTTCGATCACGTTAATCAGTTTTTTCAGCTGCTTGGTAATCTGGTCCAAAACGGAATCGTCACCCCTTACCACGGCAGTCACTCGAGATACTTTGGGATCGTGCGTAGGAGCTACATTCAACGTGTGAATATTGAACCCCCGACCGCTAAAAAGGCCCGAAATGCGAGCTAGAACGCCGAACTTATTTTCTACTAGTACTGAGATAGTGTGTCTCATTATTGATTATTTTTGCTATTTCAGCGGCCTTGATAAACCTCTCTCTCCCTGCATGCAAGGGGGATTTGTCAACACTTTGAAAGGAATTGCTACAGGTTTTCCCACTACCGCGTTATCCACAATTTTACCTTGCCAAGGCGATTTGATTCTATCCTTATCTCCAGCCTTTTCCAATGCGCGGGTAGCTCAGTTGGTTAGAGCAACTGGTTTACACCCAGTAGGTCACAGGTTCGAGTCCTGTCGGGCGTACCATTTTTTTGTTGACAATCAATAAAAAGTATAATATAATGTGCTCAACAATGACTTTTAGTTTTTTATAAACTATTTAAACGACACAGAAAATCAAGGAGAAAGTTTTATGTTTACAGCAGCTTATGTTATGGGCTCTTGCGTAACCGCTGGAGTTATTTGTGCATCCAATCGCGCAACTGGTATAAATAAAAAGTACACCCTCGCTAATGCAATCTTGTTTCCACTATGGTGGGCACGTCTAACCCTAACTGATTCTTACTAAAAATGAGTAAAGAACAATACAAACAAACAATCGAGAGAGTAGAAGATATAATTCTTTTATTCTCTTCTTCCCTATTCATTCTAACTACTTGCCTGATATTATCAGCTATCATCGGTATTTAATTCTTGACATCTTAAAAAAATAAAAATAATATACCTACATGAAGAAAGGAAGCCTAGTAAAGTTTATTGAGTGGAACGACCCGCACAAAGACAAAGTTGGAGTTGTCTTGCGGGTTAGCCACTGGGATATTTGGGTTCATCTTCCAGAAACAAACGAGAAGACGTGGCGATTAGCACGGCACTTGGAGTTAGTCAAATGAATAAACTAGTCCCTGGTAAACTTTACAAGTTTCAGTATATCAACCACCACAACGATCACTTAAACGGTAGACTCGTTATGTATCTCGGAGAGGACCACATTCATCGAGAGGATGGCGTAGTGGTAAAAAACTTTCGTATTCAGATGGTAGGAGAAGACCGGCCAGGTATCTGTGATAATGGAATGCGCTACTACCTAAAAGAATTATCCTCGGATGGATACTCGAAATGATATTTTTAATCATTTGGAGTTTGGCTATAGTTTTTATGATGTGGAATGTTTATTGGGAGCGTTAGATATGAAAGTAGGCGACCTCATAGAATACACCGTTGTCGGAAGCGAAGAGAAAGCACTCGGCATCGTCTTGAAAGACCTTGGTTATAATATCCAATATAATGAGCAAGCGGTTTCGGTTTACTGGTTCGATAGTGAACTGCGAACTACTGAAAGAAAAAACTCACTCCCTGATAACTATGAGGTAATCAGTGAAGGTAGGTGATTTAGTTGAGGTAGAGTGGGTTTGGGGTGAGGTGACATCCATTGGTGTAATCACCAGAACAAATTTAGATTGGACCATCGGCCACACTCATAGAACCGAATGGTGTTGGGTTGCTTTCCCTGATAAAGATATGAAGGAGGTGGCTCTACAACCGGGTAGATTAAAACTCTTGACAAAATAAAAAAATAAAAATAATATA
>DKNL01000251.1 GCA_002474325.1 Opitutales bacterium UBA7389 | reverse complement strand
ATACCACGCATTACTAAGTGATGACCTGGGAAGGTACAAACATACTCATAATCTCCCACCGTTGAAGGTGCTTTGAATTCGATTAGTTGCTCTTCATTCCGCTCAAGGAGCCTCGAGGCAAAAATAACTTTGTCACTTTCTGGAATATAACCGAGTTCAAGGCCAGATGCACCCATCGCAATCGCGGCTGCACCAACCTCATCTGCTGCTCCCGGTGCTACCATGACCAAATTATGATTCATCATATCGGGGTTCGAAAATATAAGCCTAATATTTGCTGCTCTCTTAACGGCAAATTCATCCAAATCGTACCTCATCTCACCCGCTACGGCCGATATTCTAATTTCGTCACTAACGACCAAAGTCTCTGGCTTCCCCCAAAAATCAGTAAAGCTTGGTCCTATCACTCTTTTAAGCTGACGAGCTTCGCGCTCAGATATATCCGACCGTTCAATCCAGCCTGCTCGCAACGCTGCGAATAACATTCTCGCACCGCTCCTTTCAGTGGATAGGATTTTTACAGCAATATCTTTTTCCAATTCATTAAAATTATCGTAGCGTTTTATTATTTCCTCGAATCGGTTTTCATTCTCGTAAAACGCAACCGTTGTTAGGGCAACTTCTCTCAAAGCTGGATCGTCGAGTGCGTCGATTATTGTATTATATGCCGGCCGATATATGTCCCTGCCGAATCCTTTGAGAATTTCTCTCCTTTCTTCGAAACCTGTCTCCTCCTGACCATACTGTGCAAGGCGAGCTTGGCCAACCTTTACACTGCCAAATAATTCTGCGAGAGCCATCGCTAGTTTGCGTTCTTTTACATCTCCAGATTTCATTAGATTCGCTTCAATAGAAGCCCATTGCTTGGGAGATTCAGAATACATATGACCTTTGAGGCCTTCGTGAAATCCCTCAAGAAGCGGTACCCTCTTTTGCGAGTTATCCGATCTTTCGATTGCAGCAACCACAAGATCTGTAGCTCCCGCCGCGATTGCTCGCCGTGCAATAAATTTTGAAACCATCGGAATCTCACTTTCTAGAGCTAGATTCAATGCCACCTCAGCGGAGCCTTCCACGCCTCCCTCTACCCCGTACCAAATCATTTTTGGCAAGTTATGATCGTCCGAATCCCCCGCGTGGCTCAGCAATCCTTCCGCAACTTTCCATACGCGATTAGATGGGATGCGTTGCAAAGCGGATGCCAAATACAAGCGGACCACTGGTGAAGGATCCTCTACCGCCATGGTCTCAAAACGATTTAACGCCATTTGACCCGGATTGAAATCCTCGCAGAGCAGTTGAATAGCCCAAGCTCGAATGTGTGCATCTTTGTGATCCAATAAATACGTTAGCTGGTTTCGAGTTAACCCGTTGGTAACGTGCAATGCCCATAGTGAACGCAACTTTCGCCCTTCGTCCGGCCCAGCTTCGAATTGATCCCACAATTTATCATGAATATGTTTTGACAACTTTCCTTTGGCTGCCCGTTCCTGCAGGATTACGCGGGCCCTCCTCACATACCAATCGTTGCGATGCATTTGCATTTCGACCAACTTATCGTCAGAATACGTAGCAATATCGAATCCTACTGGGGTTTTTGTACCTGGGGGAGCTACTCTATAAATGCGCCCCGTATCTTTGTTGAGCACTTCCCCTCCGCAAATGTCCGGGTCGTGCCAATCGAGCATATAAACCGCTCCCTCAGGGCCAATCTCTATGCTAAATCCCACCCATTGCGGGTCGTTGGCCATAACAGTCTCATCGCCATCCCTCCCGATGAATCCAGAACCGCTCGGCTCCAATATATCCGTCAGAAGTGCATGCTCATGGATATTGGCCATGAATACACGATTGTGATACCTTTCCGGGAACGTATCCGCTAAGTATATACGAGCTCCTCCATGGGCAGAACGATGCCTGTGATCCGCTATCGTCTTAATGTCCGAATAGACATGAGGACTGATATGCCGGCCACCCTGGCGATGATAAATCCCTCCGGGAATGACGTGCCACAAATGAGGAATCACACAAGCCGTAATGAAGGCTTGTCCATGATCATCAAAATCGACTCCCCAAGGATTACTAAACCCGTGGGCAACCACCTCAAAACGGTCTTTTATTGGGTGGTATCGCCAGACGCCTCCATCGATATAAGTTGGATCTTCCGCCTCGAATTCTGCGGGGAACGCTTCCCCATGCTGATAGATTCGCCCTCCGCCTTTTGGCTTACCCACCATCGATGGTGTAGCGAAGCCTTGGCAACCGTAAAGCCATCCATCGGGCCCCCAAATAAAGCTATTAAGAACTTCATGACGATCGCGAATACCCCAACCACTCAAACGGATCTCGATATTATCTATATCCGCCTTGTCGTCGCCATCTCGATCCGGAACGAAAAGTAGATTCGGTGGAGCACCAAGCCACAAACCGTTGAATCCCCATGCAATGGCAGCTGGGAAAGGAATGTTTTCCATAAAGACTTTTTTAGAATCCATGATACCATCACCGTCTTCATCCTCTAGTATCAAGATCCGGCTATTTCCATCTGCTGAGAACCCCGTTCGACGCGTTTCGTAATCGCGGTTTTCCGCAACCCACAAACGGCCTCGGTCATCCCAGCAAAAAGCCATTGGCTGAGTGATTTCGGGCTCCGATGCGTAAAGGTTGACTGCCAATCCATCTGCTACAGTCATTTTCTCGACCGCTTCCGGACCCGACAAAAACTCCGCGTTGCGACCCTCTTGCTTAGCGAGATTCCAAAGTGCCCAGTTACCTCCTTGACCGGTGTAGGTTTTCCACTGGTCGTTGACCGTAATGCTATCAAACTCACCACCGTATACGACAAGCTGATGTTTAAAAGTTTCCGTATCGCCCTTTTTGATGCTCCATTTTCCCATGCGAGATGGA
>DKNL01000268.1 GCA_002474325.1 Opitutales bacterium UBA7389 | reverse complement strand
GCACAACGCACCATACGCCAGAGAAGCCTCGTCCATCCTTTAAGCATCCTTAAATCCCGTTTCACAAACCTTACTCGTCCAATCCATCCAGAAGCAAAACGCATTCGGACGGATTGTGTATGGATGCTATCTTGTCGAGAGTATCCAACCCTAATCGAAACAACTCGCATCGCCTAATTCGAACCCATGATTACAGTATCTGCAACAATCTCAACAAGGAAAGAAAGGAGGTCTTCCCAGAACCTGAGATTCCCATTACAAGCAATTGGATGCCGCCTTTGATCGACGCGTCGACCCCGTCTCCCATTAAGGGACTGATGGCGTCAAAGGCCGAGCGAGCGGACTTGCCCGTGTTGCCTGTATGATCCTGGCAGCGGCAATTCGGCTCTATATAGCAGCTAATTAGCTCGATGGGATCATTAAATATATAACCTAGCATGCTGACCAAACCGGGATGATTCTTTCTCGCGTTCCAAAGTGCGTCCCCTAGTGAATCTAGCCAATCCGAAGCGATATACATAGTCAGATTTTCTTAGATGTCTCCCGAGACATCAACGAACATAAGTAGTCGCAAATTTAGCCCAATCAATACCGTAATTGTAAGCTTAGCGTGGGAATGAGGGCCTCGGTCAGTGAGAGGACTTCGCTTTTCACAGCCCGGCAGGGATTCGAACCCCGACTGAATGGACCAAAACCATTTGTGCTACCATTACACCACCAGGCTAGTGAAGGCCGGATAAATTGCGGAGAGTCCCCAACGCGTCAAGCGCTGAAATTAACGAAGAATGCTAAACCTAGGATTGACGATCCTAACGCACTGTGGCTTAACGCGTTTTTAATGTCCTCAGACACAAATCCCGCCTCCCAACCCAAATATAAACGCATTATTTTAAAACTGAGTGGCGAGGTCCTACGCTCCTCCAAAACAGGCGACCCGATTGACTGGGATACTTTGGCTCGAATTTGCGAGCAGATTAAGGATATCAGATCCCTCGGAACGGAAGTGGGGATCGTCATAGGGGGAGGCAACATCTTTCGCGGCCTTTCCGGCTCCAAGGACCGCGGCGTCGATCGCACCACCGGGGACTACATGGGGATGCTTTCAACGGTAATCAATGGGCTAGCGTTCATGGAGTGCCTGGAAAAGATGGATGTGGTAACCCGTGTTCAAACCTCGATTCCCATGAACCAAGTCGCGGAACCGTTTATCCTCCGGCGAGCCATTCGCCACTTAGAGAAAGGACGAGTCGTCATTTTCGTGGCAGGGACAGGCAACCCCTATTTTTCCACTGACACCACCGCGGCACTCAGGGCTAGCGAACTCCAGGCTGAAGTCATCATGAAAGCGACGAAGGTCGACGGCGTTTACGACAAGGATCCGATGGAAAACGACGACGCGGTTTTGTACGAGCAACTGAGCTACCTCGATGCTCTTCAACAGCGCCTCAATATACTCGATTCCACCGCGTTTTCGCTTTGCATGGACAACGAAGTCCCCATCCTAGTCTTCAGTTTGAACGAGGAAGACGGCATTCGCCGTGCAATTCTCGGCGAAAAAGTTGGTACGCTGGTTTGCTCCGAATCTTCCCTATCCGCACTCAAAAGACATTAATATCTACACCCTATAAAATTATGGACGAAGACGAAATATTTCTGCAATTCGAAGACGGATTGGAAAAGGCGGTGGAGCACGCTTCCAAAGAGTTTTCCAATATCAATACCGGCAAGGCTAATCCGCAAATGGTCGAGGGAATTATGGTCGATGCCTATGGTAGTCAGATGGCTATTCGCGACATGGCGGCTATCTCCACGCCTGACAATCGCACGATAGCTATCACTCCTTGGGACAAAGGGACGCTGCAAGCGATTGAGAAAGCCATACAAGTATCCAATATCGGCATTACACCAGCAGTGATGGGAGACGTCATCCGTCTTCCTTTACCCGAGTTGACGGGCGAGCGACGGCACGAACTGGTAAAGCTGGTTGGCAAGCAAGCTGAAGACGCTCGCGTTGGCGTTCGCAAGGCTCGCCATGATGCCATGGATGGGATCCGCAAGCTGCAAAAGGATGGCGGAATCTCCGAGGACGATACGAAACGTTGCGAAAAGGAGATCCAAACGGAGACCGACAACTCCATCAAGAAGATCAACGACCTCCTCGAAGCCAAAGAGAAGGATCTTCTCCAAGTGTAGTCGATTGGCGTTTCGAGGCATGGCCTCAGCTAGATTAGCCAGCCAGCTTCCAAGCTTCAGACTATCACGATAGCATGAAACGCATAGTCATAAAGCTAGGCACAGGCATTCTTACGAAAGATCTTGGCGAAATCGATACAGACCGGATCGCCTCGATTTGCCAACAAGTGTACGAACTGAAGAAACGGGGATTCGAACCGCTCATCGTCAGTTCGGGCGCAATCGGTATGGGCATGGGGGTTCTGGGATTAAAACAGCGACCTTCTTCCCTCGCCAAGCAACAAGCTTGTGCGGCCATTGGCCAAAGCCGCCTAATCCAATGCTGGCAAGAAGGGTTCGACCCATTCGGCCTGGTTGCCGGGCAAGTGCTACTCACCCATGAAGGTCTGCGAATTCGGAATCGCTATGTGAACGCCAAGGCCACCATCGATCAGCTGATCAATTGCGACGCTATTCCTGTCATCAACGAGAACGACACCGTTAGTGCCTTCGAAATCAAATTCGGCAACAATGATATTCTTAGCGCCATGGTTGCCAGCCTAGCAGAAGCCCGCCGATTATTCATTCTATCCACCGCCCCTGGATTGATTGACATGGACGGTACTGGTGAAATCGTTCCGGTCGTCGATGCCGTTACCCCGGAAATCGAGGCTATGGCCAAAGGTACAAACTCCCCTACTGCCGTTGGCGGCATGATTCCGAAACTTCAAGGAGCCAAATTAGCCACAGACGCTGGTTGCGAGACCATCATCGCCGATGGATCGGAAGCGAATGTGATTACGCGACTGATGGACGGGGAACCTCTCGGAACCCGATTCGAGGCTAGCGATGCCCCCCTCGTATCCAAAAAGCGCTGGCTTGCGTATTTCCAACGGCCAAGTGGATCTATTCAAATCGACGAGGGAGCCCGCATCGCCCTAATCCGCGACGACCGCAGTTTGCTAGCCGCAGGAATCGCCAAGTGCGAGGGCGATTTTCACGCCGGCGATGTCATCGATGTCTTTGACAGTGATGGCTATGCGATCGCTCGAGGTGAAACCGCTTTTTCTAGTCACGAGATCAGGCAAATCATCGGTAAAAGCGCTTCCGAGATCGAGGTCCTATTCCCAGATAAGAAACGCTTCGAAGTCATCCATCGGGATGCCATAGTGCTGCTTTAGGTGTAAAGGTTGAGGCTGACCTCCTTCCAGACCTTTTGGAGACTCGTGTCGCTCATCCCTGCCTAGATTCACTTATTGCCTATTGATTTTCTTCTCAGCATGGTTGTTCTCCTTACTCGTCCAAATGGATTTCGACCTGTCACAGCCAACGACTGCTTTTGAGATTCCTCCTATCGATTTTAAAGAGGATCTAAACGATGAACAATACGCTGCGGTCACTGCGAAACCCGGGCCTTTGTTGATACTCGCCGGGGCGGGAAGCGGAAAAACTCGCACCCTTACCTATCGAGTAGCGTATCTACTTTCCAAGGGTATCGACCCGAAAGACATTCTCTTGCTCACCTTCACCAATAAAGCGGCCAAAGAAATGCTCAGCCGCGTGGAAGATCTGACTGGCTACGAGCCACGACGATTCTGGGGAGGAACCTTTCATAGTATTGGACATCGTCTCCTGAGACTGCACGGCGACACGGTTGGTCTGGCTAAGAACTTCACGATTCTGGATGCTGGCGAAGCCGAAACTGTTCTCAAACACGCCGTGGAAGCGGTCGACAAAACCTTTTTCAAGAACAAGACCTATCCTAAGCCAGGTCCGCTTTCTTCGATCATAAGCATGACCCGCAACACCTGCTCATCAATCGAGGAAACCATCGCCCACTATTATCCGCAGCACCACGAGCTCACAGAAAACATCCAATCGTTCGCCAAGGCCTACGAAAGTAGGAAACAGGAGCAGAAAGTCGTCGATTACGACGATCTACTGACCAATTGGCTTAAACTTATGGATACATCGCTTGAGATTCGGGAGTACTACAATCAGCGATTCAAGCATACGCTCGTAGACGAGTACCAGGATACTAATACACTACAGGCCAGAATCGTAGATATCATGGGCGCCAATCATCAAATCATGGCAGTCGGCGACGACGCCCAATGCATTTACTCTTGGAGAGGAGCCAATTACGAGAACATCATCACTTTCCCCGATCGTCATCCAGATACCCGCATCCTAAGAATCGAGACGAATTACCGCAGCACACCAGAGATTCTGACATTGGCAAATTCCGTAATTCAGAATCGGGAAACTCGAGGCTTCGACAAAGAGCTCCGAGCTTTCAAGCCCTCGAGTCAAGTGCCTTATGTCGTTCAGGCCATGGATGGGAAGGAGCAAGCTCAGTTCGTCATCACCCGAATTCGAGGGCTTCTCGATGAGGGTCGCGACCCCAAGCAGATAGCCGTTTTGTACCGGGCCCACTACCAGGCATTAGACATGCAGATGGAGTTGTCTCGGGCAGGGATCCCCTATCAGATCACCAGCGGCGTACGATTCTTCGAGCAAACCCACATCAAGGACATGGTCGCTCACTTGCGGCTGGTATATAATCCGAGCGACGCTCCCAGTTTCATGAGGTTAGTGACCTTGCTGCCAAAGATAGGAGAAAAGAGTGCACAGAAGCTCTTCGCCTTGACCAAGGAAAACGCGGAGAAATTCCAGAAGGATTTCATCGACGTCCTCAATGATCCCGCTGTCGTCGCCAAAGTTCCCGGCCCGGCCCGGGATGAATGGAAATCGCTAGCGCTAAGTTTGCAAGATATGAAGCAAACCAATGAAAGCTCCACCCCCGACCAAGTTGTGGAGATCGGGCTCGAGGGCTGGTACAGCCTCTACCTTCAAGGCGCCTATGCGAACTACGTTAATCGTATGGACGACCTCCGCTCGTTGATCGGCTTCGCTACCCGATTCGAGGAGATGCAAGAACTCATCGCCCAAATAACCCTCCTCAACTCAGAAGTTGCCGACCGCAATATCGAGGATTCAGACGCTGCCATAAGGCTAACAACCGTTCACCAAGCTAAAGGACTTGAATACGATGTCGTGTTCTTGATCGGAGTAGCAGAGAACCTCTTTCCAATCAGGCGAGCCGTTGAGGCCGGAGACACGGAAGAGGAGCGGCGACTGTTCTACGTGGCAGTCACCCGGGCCCGCGATGAGCTCTACCTGCTTTTCCCGAAAATGAACACAAAAAGAGGCCCCTCCATATTCCTTACGCCTAGTCGATTTCTCCAGGAAATACCCCAGAAGCTTTACGAACCGATTCGGATACGCCGAAATTATGGCTGGTGAGAACCTGGCTCCTGCAGATTACCCAGATACTCGCAGAACAAAAGACGGTACGAACCTCAAACACCCAATCGCCAATTCGAACGAAACCCATCCAATCAACTGATCCCATTCATCGATAAATCCATCTGCGAACATTTCCGTTATCCGCAGGTCAGAAAAATTTTTATGAAAACATACCTCTTTCTAATCCTTTCTCTCGTTGCGATCACAGAAGTTCATTCAGCTGAGATCTTGTTTTCCGATCGCCGCGACGCCGATTCATTCAAGCGCATCTCTGAACACTTCAGCGGCAAAGAGGATCCAGGTCGTTACGTCATCGTTCGAACAGACCCGTCACAACGCGATGGATACTATATTGCTTTAAAGCTTGAAGCGTCGGACCAGCCGGAAAAAGCCGACCAATTGCGTCTGTATTTCGTGCGCCCCGGATCCCAGGAAGTTGAAACCAAGACTTTGACTACCGGTCCTATTAACAAGAATCGCGCTTTGATCGGCATGACCGACGATGTCTGGGGTTCGACAAGTTCGATTCCAACCGCCTGGAAGATCGAGATTCTCGATAGCGCCGGCGCGGTAATTTCCACCTCCCAGAGTTTCCTGTGGTCCAACCACTCTTAATCTGCTACTCAATATATCCAAATTCCGGATGGGCTGGACAGACTGGACACCTTTACCGCTAGCAACGCCATTCACTCAGGAGGCCCTTCGAGAAACGCTTGATGGGGGTCAAGCGTTTCGCTGGCAATTCCTCGAAATGGAAAGCTGCTGGCAAGGAATTTGGGGCCGATTTGTTGCCCGGGTTGTGCTCGATCAAGACGAAAGGCTCCTGTACCGGATACCAGAAGAACTTATGCCGCAAGCCGCCGAAGCACTCAAGAACTACTTCCTTTCTGACACTAATTGGGGGAAGATCGCGGATCGCCTTCCCTGGCGAAGCGATCGCGAATTGGCCCAAGCGATCGAGGCATACTCGGGCCTGCGTCTACTGAACCAACCCTTCCCAGAAACGCTCCTTGGCTTCTTGTGCTCGGCCACCAAACAGATCCCCCAAATCAAACTGCTCTGCCACAAGCTAGCAGACTCTCTCGGCGAAGAGATACTGCCAGGCGGGCCTCTAGCGCTACCGACCTGGGAAAAGCTTGCTCAGACTAGCGAAGCTTCCCTCCGATCTCTGGGACTGGGATTTAGGGCGAAGAACATCAAAAAGACTGCGGACGCGATCGCTAAAGATCCCGCCGTTCTCCTCCGAATCGAACACCTTCCTTATCATGAGGCTCACGCGGCGCTGCTCGACTTCCCCGGGGTGGGATCGAAAGTAGCCGACTGCGCCCTCTTGTTCGGAGCTCGGATGTACGAAGCCTTCCCTGTGGATACCTGGATTTTGAAAGTTCTAGAGAAACGCTATGGACTTAACGACTGGAAAAAGGTCCAGCTCGAATCGTTCGGTCGTATCCACTTCGGACCATACGCCGGCTATGCTCAACAGTATCTATTCGCCCGCGAACGATCGTTGTCCTAAGTCCACAAGCATTGGTCTTGTCCCGCCAATTGATATACCCATACTGGCTAGCCTATTGATTCCGTGGACGACGATACCAAAAAACTAAATTTCCTTGAGCAATCTCTCGACCAATCGAAAGAGAAACTGCATTCGGGCACGCCTCGTAAACCGCCTTTCCCGGTAAGCCAGTCCCTTCGATACTACCTTTCCAATTTCGGAAGAGAGCATAAGCTTCCCGTCGCCTATCGGGACCTGGAGACCTTTTCCACTTCCGCTCCGCTCTACGATGACAAAGAGCAGGATACGCTTTGGCAAACGGTCATCTACGATCATGAAATGAACGCCCGGCTTTCAGAAGGGCTCAAGAAAGTCTACGCCATTTTGAAGGCGGGCGGAGACCAGTCCGTGATCCACCATCTGTATGTCGATCGCATCGATTATTGCGTGTACGGGAATTCCAAACCATTTCGTGTCCGTATTGTGAATTCAAGAAACGATAACCAAGACTACTTCTACGTCAAGAAGGCCGATGCTTCCCGACTTTACGGATTGGAACTCGAGCATTTGCTTTCGCCGAATCGAATGCACTTTCTCACAGACCAGAATACATTGATCGAAGAGCATATCGTCGGGCTTCCGGGAGACATGTTCATCGAGCATTGGCTTGA
>DKNL01000335.1 GCA_002474325.1 Opitutales bacterium UBA7389 | reverse complement strand
TTCAGCAATCTTCCCTACTAGACGCTCAGTTTCTTCCCAGCCAATGCAGGCATCCGTGATCGACTGACCGTATACGAGGTCTTTACCCGCTTCAACGCTCTGATTGCCTTCTTTGAGGTGGCTTTCTATCATAAGACCAGCAATTGCGCTCCCCCCGCTGGCAAACATCTGGGCTACATCTAGAGCATTCCCGCTTTGCCGCCGAAAATCTTTCTGCGAATTGGCGTGTGAGCAGTCCATTACAATGGGGCGCTCGAACGAGGTAGTGGATAGCCGTGTTCTAACCTCTTCAATCGCCACCATGGACAAGTTAGGGCCAGATCGTCCTCCCCTCAGGCAGACATGGGCAAAGAGGTTCCCCGGAGTTTCCAGGATAGCGGGCCTCCCCTCTCCATCACAGACAAATGCAGTGTGCGAATGACGGGCAGCTTTGACAGCATTGATAGCACTGTCCAGGCTACCATCCGTACCATTTTTTATGCCAACTGGCATTTCCATGTTGGATGCCAGTTCCCGATGAACCTGACTCTCCACCGTCCGAGCCCCAATTGATCCGTAGGCGATGCAATCCTCGAGGTAAGAAGCGACAATCGGATTAAGAAACTCTGTGCCGCAAGGAACGCCAAGCCGGGAGATCTTACAGAGGAGTTCTCTAGCTCGCCGCAATCCAGAGGGAGACGCTGGTAGTCCTGAGATACTTTCGTCGTAAATAAGTCCCTTCCAACCCAATGCGGTTCTCGGTTTTTCGAAGTACACGCGCATGACAACCACCAACTGATCAGCAAAGGTGCTCTCGAGGTCTCTCAGTCTAGAGGCGTACTCCATTGCTGCTTCGGGATCATGTATCGAACACGGACCAGAAAGCAGGATGAGCCTTTGACGATCCTCTCCTGACAAAATCCTCTGAATATCATGCCGAGCCCTGGCAACCGTCGCATCGGCATAATCCGATAAAGGTATTTCCTTTTTCAATTGGTTCGGAGGTACGATGAGCTGCGTCCTAGAACGGGTAATTGCCAGTCCTGCTGGCTCATGGAGTATCTCTAGTTTTTTCATTGATTCAATGTTGCCGTTGATAAACGCGAAAAGCCCTGGGTTCCAAATGGGTCCCAGGGCTTTTCGTCGATTTGATCGATAAACTTTATCCGCGATCAAACAGCCTCTGGGAAATTCCAGAAGCAGAAAAACCAAAAATAGGCTACGAATGTTGACCGCGAATTCATTGAAAAAAGTAATCAGCTTGATTTCCCGACGTGTAAACCAAATTCTCGAGCTTGCCCTGCACGGTAACGGTTTTCCCGTTGAATCGCTATCAACGCATCTGAGCTCTATCCCCTAAGAAAGTATCCAAACGAATCACATTGTGCGTCGTAGCAGGCGTTTATGATTATTTGGGCGTTCCCTGGGAACCTGTAGATAACTTGTGAATCCATTTACCCTAAATTTTCCACTCGCCATTCCACTCAGGGAACGTTCTCTGAAAGAACACTAATTAGTATGCTGGAGAGGACAAAACGGAACAATACATTAGGGGTAATCGCGTTCGTAGCGATTATTTCTTCCCCGATCACAACCGCTTCAGCCACTGATCTAGCCACCCGCCTTCCTGAAACGTCAATCAGCGGCTTAAACAGCGTCCTTGAAGCCGCCATGACAGGCGCCGATAGTCTGCAACTGAGAGACTACATCGAGCAAGACTATGAGGGTCGCCGCTTGGTTGCCGCCGCTCCTAAGAAGCTGCAATTTGGGGGTAGAGCAACCTACCGCAAAGAACAGGATATTGATAGGGAGAACTCTGAACTTGGAGACCGTCTTTCTTACTCGCTTTCTCTTTCGAAGTCGCTCTTCCATTGGGGAGCACTGGAAGCGAATCGTGAAAAAGGAGAAATCAATCTCGAAATACAAGAGCTGGCTACGTTTGAAACCTACCGGAAATTGGCTCTCGATGTCAGGAAAAAATACTTGTCGATCGTTGTATATCATCGCAACATAGAGCTGAAGAGAAAAACTCTTGAGCAGCAGAAAAATAGGTTGAGACTCGAACAGGAAAGGCTGGAATCGGGAAACGCCTCTGTAGTCCAGGTATACAATTTGGAAGTACGGGCAAACGGAACGGAACTAGATTTGCTCAAAGCGGAAAACGCGTTCCAAACCCAAGTGGATACACTAGCCCGACTCATAGGCTATGATTCACAGTTGATAATCGATGGACTTCCGAGCGAAGTTCCGAAAGCTAGCACGCTGGATTCCAGTCAAATTGCTTCATTGAGTGGGCTGTTCGACAAAGGGATTGCGTCAAGTATCTCCATCGTACGGAGCCAAAAATCGATCGATTCGTTCGAGAAAGATCTCCATATTGCCAAACAAAGAAGCAAACCGAAATTTGGCGTCTCGATAGGTGTAACTCAGTTTGAGATCGATGAACTCGGGAGAAATCGTGGTGAGGAAATTTTCTTCGGCGGTGTGACAGTCACATGGAACATTTTTAGTAGCGGAACAACGAGGGGAGGCATTGCCTCTGCCGCAGCGAAGATTGAACAAATGAAACATCAATTCGAGACCGCGAAATCGAATTACCAATTCGAATTGGAGCAGGCCCAAAAATTACTGGATCTCAACCATCGTATTCTTGAACGCGATGAAGGTGGACTCGTTCGAGCACGTAAACTCGTAAAAGAAATACAGGAGCAGATCGAAGTGGGAATTGCCAACGAGACTAGCTTGGAAAATGCAGTTATAGCCCTAGCCTCCCAGGAAGTGAGAACAAATACATCACGATCCGAGTACCACAACGCCCTTGCTAATATTACATCGTTACTCGGCCTCGATCCTTATGCGCAGAAATTCATAGAGAAACGAACTCAGCGATTAAACTTGTCGTTAGCCTCAGAATGAAAATAGTAAATGTATTCAAATCTTTGATCCCTTTGGCGATATTGGTTGCGATCGGAGCATTCTTGCTAACGAAGTCGGTCCCCACAGTTGTCGTGTCCGAAACGCAGAGAGGCACCGCGGTCAACGCCGTCCCTGGAACGGTCATTGTTCTCGCTGAACAAGAAATGCTAATCCGAGGCGAGCATGGAGGCCGCGTTGTTACATCGAATTTCGAAAAAGGCGGAACCGTAACCGAAGGAGACATACTCATTCAATTGGATACGGGAGACATCGATCTCGATATTGAAAGGTCTGAAAAGGAATACGATCGAGCTAAACGGAATCTGGAAATCCGCTCTCCATTACAGCTATCTCTCGACACGAGTTTGGACACGCTAAACGACTTGAAATTCCGCTTCGAGCGAGGTGGCGTCCGAGAGCTCGACGTCATCAAGGCCCAACGGGCTGTAGACAAGATAAAAGACGATATCGCTAGGGAAGACCTTAAGAATGAAGCTTCACTTCAGAATTTGGAGAACGAACTAAAACGTCTAAAGAGGCGTAAGGAGCAGATGACGATCATATCGCCGATCGACGGTATCGTTACAGAAATTTACGCCTACGAGGGAGATTTGATCGGAAGCGGCGACACCCTCGCGAAGGTGGTTTCCCAAACTCGCATCGTAGAAGTCAAAGTGAGCGAAGAGCACTTCGTCGGTATCGAGGTTGGCATGCCAGCCCAATTAGCCTTTCTCGGAATTGATGGCGAACAATTCAAAGCTGAGGTAAAAAAGATTATCCCGGTCGCCGATTCAAGCACGCAACGATTTACCGTTCATCTGGACGTCGAAATTGATCGGGAGCGACTCGACCCTGGCCTCACGGGCGATGCCACAATCACCCTGGACGAGCGAGAGGACGCCTTGCAAATTCCTAGACAGGCAGTCGTCAGCGATAGCGTACTAGTCGTTAACGACGGAGTCGTAGAGCGTAGAGAAATAGATACGGGCTACACGAGCATCACTGCTATTGAAGTCCTCGACGGTCTACAAGACGGCGATCAAGTAATCATAGAAGACCTACATTTATTCGACGATGGCGATCGCGTTAAAACCGAAGCAAAATAATAGACCTTACTCTCGAAGTATTCGTATCTAAAGATATAGTACTCGCTATCCAGTTTTCCCTCAAGCAAGGGAATGAGCGGTATGAGGCCAATGCGATCGAGCCGGGCAAGCGAATGCTTATTTCGATGACCCTAACCATTCTCGAAAAGCAAAGGGCATTGTTTATGGTAGTGAGTACGCCTGGCGGATCGACCATAATCACCTCAGTCTTTCAAGTGGTTCTCAATGTTCTGGAGTTCGGCATGACAATACAGGAGACTGTGCTTGCCCCCGGTATCATCACCAGAGGAAACCGGATGCGATATAGGCCAGTCGAGATGCCTTAACGACAGATACGCAGGCCACGCTTAAAGAAATCGGTCACGAGATAGTTGAGCGGATTCTATCGGTTTAGTAGACGCGATCCTCGTATTGCCCGACGGCCGCCTTTAAGGAGGCACGGACCCTCGAGGAAATGATGCCGCATCCGGATTCTAAAATTGGCCTATTTCCAGATAGGCGAATCGTAGACACCGCTTTCAAACAATGCCTGAACCTCCTCTTTTACCGAAAGCAGATCTTCACGATGGGTCACGCCTAGCCAACGACTAGAGCAGTGAAGGATCCTCGCCTCGGCCTGGCTGGCTCGAATGAGCGCGTCTACAGCGAAAGGGAGATAGAACTCACCACCCTGCTCGGGATCATAGGAGGAAAGAAAATCGGATAGTAATTCCTCGAGATTCGAAAGAAACTTTACCGGAAATCCCCAGCAGTTTAGCGAGGCTCTAGCGTCAAGGAATAGTTTTACTTCCTCACCAGCATCGTTCACTCCAAATATCGAACTCGAGTCAGATGATCGCCTAATATTCGTGTGTTCTTCAACCGATTTCAAGGTCGCGTCCTCATCAGCGTAGCAAATCCCTCGAGAAACCGATCCATGCTTGGACAAAGTCTTCTCCAACTCGTATCCAACCAGAGCATACTCATTATCATTGGGCGGCCCACTGAGGAACTCGTTCAGCGACTCGAATGCGCTCCGACCGTAGAAATCGTCGGCATTAATCACTGCGAATGGTTCCACTATCGAATCTCTTGCGGCATAGACTGCATGGCCGGTGCCCCAAGGCTTTGATCGCGCTTCCGCCAAGTCCGATCTAGAGGGCAGATCCCGTAATCTTTGAAACACGAACTCCACATCAATATGTTCCCCGTAGCGCCGCTTTACCGCTTCGAAAGCCTCCGACATTTCTTCTCGAATCACGAAGACCGCCTTACCAAAACCGTTCCGCACGGCGTCGTGCACGGAAAAGTCGAGAATCCATTCGCCACTTGGCCCTATAGGCTCGATCTGTTTCAGACCTCCAAATCGGCTGCCCATTCC
>DKNL01000094.1 GCA_002474325.1 Opitutales bacterium UBA7389 | reverse complement strand
TCTGGAATTTGGGGGTTGTCAAGGATCGGAAAGCTTCCTTCACTGCGCCCCTTATGGCTAAGGACTGGTTAGAAGGCGTTAAAGACGAGTACGATGTCGTGGTGATCGGCAGCGGGCTTGGCGGACTGACAAGTGCCAATGTTCTGGCTAAATGCGGCCATTCCGTACTCTTACTAGAGCACCACTATCAGTATGGCGGTCTCGCTACCTGGTTCAAAAGGCCTGGCCGGCATATATTCGATATATCCCTGCACGGATTCCCGTACGGGATGGTTAAATCTTGCCGTAAGTATTGGACTAAGGAAATCGCCGACTCCATCCACCAGCTCAAGGATGTACGGTTCATCAATCCGCAATTCGATGTCTGGACAACTTTCGACAAGAAAGACTTTACCGATATTCTGGTAGATAAATTCGGGGCGGCTCGCGAGGAGGTAGAGGCCTTTTATTCTCACCTTCGGCAGATGAATTTTTACGACGACGACCGTCGGAGCACACGGGAACTATTTGAAGAGTTTTTTCCAGGGCGTGATGATATTCACCGGCTTCTGCTGGAGCCGATCGCCTACGCCAATGGCTCTACCTTGGACGACCCTGCCATCACGTTCGGAATCGTATTCTCCAACTTCATGAGCAAGGGGGTTTTCACATTCCAAGGAGGAACGGATGTTCTGATTGGGAAGATGGTCGATGAGCTTCACCGCAATGGCGTCGACTTGCGAAAAAATAGCCTCGTCGAACGTGTGGTAGCTAATGACGGGATTACAGGCTCCGCTATTGTAGGAGTGCAGGTAGCCAGTCGGGGAAGAAATGGCGAATGGGGCAAACGGCGACACATCCGCTGCAAGACGGTCGTATCGAATGCTAGCGTGGTTGCCACGGTTAAGAAGCTCGTGGGCGAGGAGCATTTCGATGAGGCCTTCGTCAAAGATCTAAATGCTGTCCGGGTCAATACAAGTTCGTGTCAAGTATATCTTGGAATCAAGGAAGGCGAGTCCATCCCCAATATTGGGGACCTCGTTTTTACTTCCGAAGCGGAGCGGTTTTCTAGCGACGAACTCGTGGATTTCAAAACGACGAGCCGAACGTTTTCCGTATATTATCCGGAAACACGGCCGGGATCTGGTAGGTATACGATTGTTGCGTCATTAAATGGCAAATACGACGATTGGGTAGGATTGCCGGAAGAAGAGTATGAGGCCCACAAGAAGCGCTTGATCGAAGAATCCATAGTCGCACTAGAAAAGTACATCCCAAATGTTAGGGAGAAGATCGATTACGTGGATGCCGCTACACCCCGCACGATCAATTATTACACGAGGCACCCAGTAGGGGCTTCCTTTGGTACGAAATTCGAAGGCTTGAGGCTTTCTATGGAATTACCCGACCAGATCCGAGGCATGTACCATGCTGGCTCCGTAGGGATTATCATGTCAGGCTGGCTTGGTACGATGAACTACGGTGTCATCGTGGCTAACAAGGTAGACAAGCAAATCGTGGAGGACAAGAAGTTGTCTTGCCAGAATGCAGAGGCGAATGTTGCGTAACGAGTTAGTAGATACGTTCTAGAAAGTATGGCGACAAACGAGATTTTACAAGCGATTCCTCATCGCCCGCCGTTCCTGTTTTTGGACGAGGTGGTCGAACGCTCTGAGAACTCCCTGACAGCAAAACGTCATGTGAGTGAGAGCGAATCCTTTTTCGAAGGTCACTACCCAGGAAATCCGATTATGCCGGGCGTTCTGATATCCGAGGCAGTGTTCCAAACGGGAGCGGTATTCTTGACTAGTCTGTTCGAAGAGGAGATGGAGACGAATCCGAATCTCGTTCCGGTTTTGACAAAGATTTCTGATGCCCGATTCCGTAGTATCGTCCGACCAGGCGACGATCTCATAATAACTGTCTCCCTTAAAGAGAAGATGGGGAGATTCATTTTCATGAATGGCTCCGTGAAAAATGGCAGAGGTCAGAAAGTGTTGAATGTAAAATTCAGCGTGGCTTTGTCTGATGGTTAGATTAGAAACGAGCGGATGAGTTTTCTTGGGTTAGAGGGCAACACAATTTTGGTGATGGGCGTGGCCAATCGCAAAAGCGTGGCTTGGTATGCAGCGAAAACGCTAGAAGAATTTGGAGCCAAAGTGGTTTACTCGGTAAGGTCGCGGGCCCGAAAGGAGTCTACGGCGAAGCTTCTGGCCGATAAGCCTGTTTACGTGTGCGACGTTGAAAGGCCGGAGGAGATTGAGCAGCTCGCGAAAGATGTGTCTCGGGATCACGGCAAACTCGACGGAATAGTGCATTCCATAGCCTTTGCCAATTACAGTGAAGGTTTTCGGCCCTTCCATGAAACGAATCGGGAGGACTTTTTGCAGGCCACGGCCATATCCAGCTTTTCCTTGGTTGAAATTGCCAAAGCACTTAAGCCGCATTTGTCGGATCGGGCTTCAGTCGTGGCCATTAGCATTTCCTCGCTAACGATCACCGCAGAGAATTATGGGTACATGTCGCCAATCAAGGCAGCCTTGGATTCAACTGTTCGCTACCTGGCAAAATCGTTCAGCAAGGATTCGAATATCCGCTTTAATACCGTAAATCCAGGAACATTGAAGACGAGTGCCTCGGCCGGTATCCCAGGGTATTTGGAGAGCTATCTTTTCAGTGAAAAGCTGACGTTTCGGAAAGAAGCTTTGAATACGCAGGAAGTCGCCAATGCCGTAGCGTTCCTGATAAGCGATCGATCCAGTGGGATGAATGGAACGGGAATGAATCTGGATGCTGGAATGGGCATAAACTATTTCGATGAAGAAGTAGTACGCCTCGCCATGAGGGCGGAGGTGGATAAAGGAGGAAACAGGAAGTAAGAGTGAATAGCCGGGAATACATCTCGAAGCTTGATTCGCCGCTGAATTTGGCAGATGGCGCCCAAACGAGAATTGACTTCGTGGGGGCTCGCAGATCGCCCGCTACCTTAGGCTAAACTTCTCAATTCTGCATTCTTACTTACTCATTTGGCAGCGTGCGTATCCAATCTACAGTTATCGATTCTATAGCCTATGTTTCGCCGCCGTCTGTTTGGTCTAGCGAGTATATCGAGAAGAAACTGGGACCACTTTACGAACGGCTCCGTCTACCCGAAGGCCGTTTAAGGCTGATGACTGGAATTCGTGAAAGGCGGTTTTGGGATCATCTGATTCGCCCGTCCGAAGCCAGTGCGGAAGCCGGTAGGGAAGCCCTTAAGCGAAGTGGTATTGCCGCGGAGGCGATCGAAGTGTGTATTCATTGTTCGGTTAGTCGGGACATGCTCGAACCCGCGTCAGCTTCGTTCGCCCATCGGCTTATGGGATTAAGCCCTAAGACTCAGGTATTCGACGTTTCTAACGCCTGCCTAGGCTTCTTGAATTCCCTGACGATTCTCTCAGCTATGATCGATTCGGGCCAAGTCCGATCGGGCATTGTTGTGTCCGGGGAAAATGGCAGACCCTTGCTCGAGCGAACGATCCAGCTTCTGCTTGAAGGGGATTTTGATCGAAAGACGATCAAGCCGTATTTCGCGAATTTGACAATAGGGGCGGGAGCAGTGGCGGCTGTCGTTTGCCATGAGTCCATGTCGCCGTCAGGACACCGGTTGTTAGGCGGCGCTTATTTGGCGGATACGACAAATAATGACCTTTGCCAAGGAGACTCTAATGCGGAGGGGCTTGGCTACGAAATGCAGACCGATTCTGAGGAAATGCTGTACGCGGGCGTCAATCTGGCTGAGCGAACTTGGGAACTTTTTCGGAGCGAGCTGAATTGGAAAACCAAGACGGTGGATCGCGTGGTTTGCCATCAGGTTGGTAGCGCCCATCAGAAACTTCTTTTCGAGACGCTAGGTTTGGATACGGATCGCGATTACTCTACCTTTGCTGAATACGGCAATACCGGTTCGGCTGCCTTGCCCTTGACGTTGGCAAAGGCGGCTGCGGACGGCTTTATCAACAAGGGGGATAAAGTGGGATTGCTGGGAATCGGCAGCGGTCTCAATTGCCTGATGCTGGGGGTCGAATGGTAGACGCAGATAATGTCGAGCGAAACGATTAGTTTACCTACGGCGATTTCCGATCTCTACCCATTCCAGCAGAATCGGATTCGCCTTTCATGTGGATATGAAATGAGCTACGTCGACAAGGGTGAGGGGCATCCGGTTCTCATGATCCATGGAAATCCGACTTGGTCCTTTTTCTATCGCGAACTGATCAAGACTTTGCGTCCGGGCTTTCGCTGTATTGCTCCGGACCATATTGGATGCGGCTTGTCGGACAAGCCCAAGGGTGCTTATTGCTTCAAGCTCGATCAGAGAATTCGAGACTTGGAGGATTTCGTGGATGGCTTGGGATTAGAGCGATTCGATTTGGTTGTGCACGATTGGGGAGGAGCTATCGGAATCGGCATGGCTTTGTCGCGCCTTAAGAGCCTTAGACGTCTCGCAGTACTCAATACAGCGGCTTTTGTGGACTCTAGAATTCCGAGGAGAATTTCCCTCTGCCGAGCGCCTTTGCTGGGTAAATTGATAGTGCAAGGGTTCAACGGCTTTGCTCTGTCTGCGACGAGGATGGCTGTATCTTGTAAGCCTCTAGACGATGCAACAAGGGACGCATATCTGTATCCTTATAACAGCTGGACGAATCGGAGAGCGGTGTATGAGTTTGTCAAAGACATACCCATGCATGTATCTCACCCGAGCTTCGATCGATTGCTGGAAATCGAGAATGGGCTTCTGCAGTTGCGAGAAAAACCGGTGGCCCTGTTCTGGGGTGGGAAGGACTTTTGCTTTACGAATCATTTCATGGATCGCTGGAAACGATTTCTCCCTCAAGCAACGGCGGTCCATTATGCGGAAGCAGGCCATTATATACTGGATGACGAAAGTGAAAAGGTCTGCTCGGCTATCGAGAAATTCCTGTCGTACGACGCGGATGGAATTTCGGGTAATAAGCTGGTGTAGAGGCGTCCCTCGTTACTAGGGTAGTTTGCCCATAATGAAGTGCTGGATACGTTGCATTTCGTAGCTTAAATGGTTATTCCTACCAATACCGGGGGAATTAATCCACAAACACCTGAATCTCGCAAAACGACTTAATCAATCGATGGCCGCCACCTTTGTTGGTTTCAGCTCTTCACAACGTCAGGTTTCCCTTTTCGATAGTATAGTTCAGCGAGACTTTTCAGGTATTGGGTAGTTTCGCCGTAGAGAGAGCGTAGCTGCTCTGGTTGGTAACGCCATTGCCAATTGCCCATGGCTTGTCCTGGTGAATTGAAGCGGGCTTCGCTATCCAGGCTCATGAGGTCTTGCAGAGGAATGATCGCCAATTTCGCCACCGATTTGTAGGCGGCTCTAATGAAATCCCAACCAATGTTTTCTCCGCTAACATCCAGATAACGGCGAACATGGTCGCGAGTTATTTCGTCGGCGGAACGGTACCAGCCAATACTGGTATCATTGTCATGGGTTCCGGGATACAATACTGTATTTGGGAGTACATTGTGTGGCAAATAGAGATTGTCTCCATCGCCGCTGAAAGCGAATTGCATAATTGACATACCAGGCAAACCGGTGGCTTCCCGGAGTGATCGAACGTTGGGGGTAAGTTCGCCGAGATCTTCGGCGATCAATTGGCAATCTGGGATTTCCTTTCTCACCTTATTAAAGAAACCAATCCCTGGGCCGTCTACCCATTCACCTTCGCGAGCGGTATCGGATCCGTATGGGATACTCCAATACGAATCGAATCCTCTAAAGTGATCGATACGCACGACATCGTGCATTCTAAAGTTAGCTTTGAGACGTTCTATCCACCAGGAATAGCTGTCGTTCTCGTGGGCCTGCCAATCGTAGAGTGGATTGCCCCAGTATTGTCCATCTTCGGAGAAGTAGTCTGGTGGGCAACCAGCGACTGCGATGGGATCAGACGTTTTTGCGTCGATTTGAAAGTTGCTCTGATTCCGCCAGACATCCGCTGAATCCAAAGCTACGAAGATAGGTATATCTCCGATGATACGAATGCCCTTTGAGGCGGCATGGCCACGAACGTGTCTCCATTGGCCGAAAAACAGGTATTGGTAGAATTTCTGGGCTTCGATCTCATAGCCCAGTTTTTTAGTTGTGCGAGCTTTTATGGCCTTGTCGTAGTCCCTGTATTTCGCGGGCCACTGGTGCCAGGGAGCCCCTTTGAAGCGACTTTTTAGAGCTTGGAAAAAGGCAAAGGGTTCGAGCCAGGAAGCCTCTTGGCTGCAGAACTCGTCAAAGTCGCCATAGGGCAGCTCGATGGAGGGATTTTTGATATAGGTATTAAAGATTGCATTTAGTATGGGCCACTTGGCATTGAACAGAGCCCCGTAGTCGACGAGCGATCTCGGCAAACTGGAAAGGTCATCGAGGATCGCTGGGTCCAATAGCCCAAGGTCGCTAATAGCTTTAAGGGAGATGAGGTACGGGTTGCCGGCAAAGGATGAAAAGGATTGGTAGGGCGAGTCTCCAAACCCGGTAGGGCCAAGAGGGCAAACTTGCCAGTAGGTGAAGCCGGCATCGGAAAGAAAGTTGATGAACTCCAGGCAATGATCATTAAGGGTGCCAATGCCATAGTCGCCAGGAAGCGAAGTCGGATGAAGGAGAATGCCTGATGCTCTATGATCCAGCCAGTTGAAGATAGGTTTCTGCATGTTGCGATTGGTTGAGCTCACGCTTTAAAGAAACTCTAGAAAAAGGAGAATCGGGAAACCGCAAGATGTTGATGGAGTGCAAGAGCGAATTCACGATTTCGAAACAACCTTCTGAGACCTTTCGCAGAAGTGAATTGAGGTAAGTTGTTCAGTCCATGCGAATTCAAGCATTAAATTGCGAAAAGCCGACTCGGTTCGCGGCCTGTAGCGTCTATTTCGTTGTAGGTTAAAATGTGAAAACATTTGGATACGAATTGGGCGATTTACTGTGACCAATTTGGATATCGACGCTCGAGTTTTGAAACGTCCCATAACCAGGATTATGGAGGCTATTGGAGGTATCCTAATTGCTTCGCCTATTCAAGGGGCTCCACCCAATGCGGGATCGGTTCTAGACTTTCCGTTGGTTCTGGTTCATATCCGATAGAAATGTACGATTGGATCCCAGTGATTCGAGCTGCTTTCGGTCTGAGCGCTTTGATACTGCTTTGCTACGGAATTAGCGAGCGTCGCGACCGGATTCGCTGGTCGCTCGTGGGTTATGGCTTGGCTCTGCAAATCGTCTTGGCAATACTGATACTTCGGGTCCCGTTTTTCCATGAAGCGACTCGGTCGGTTTCCTGGTTCTTCAGCAAGTTAGTCGGTTTTAGCAACAGTTCGGCGGCCTTCGTGTTTGGACAATTGGCAAGTGATGGGACCGGAGCGTTCGGATTCGCATTCAACGTTTTGCCTACCATCATCTTTTTCTCCGCTTTGTCGGCGATTCTTTACTACTTAAGAGTTCTATCGCTCATCGTATTCGTATTCGCTTGGCTGCTGAATCGAAGTATGAGGCTGTCCGGAGCGGAGAGCTTGGCTGCGGCTGCCAATGTCTTTATTGGGCAGACAGAGGCACCTTTGGTTATCAAGCCTTATTTAAAGTCAATGAATCGCTCGGAAGTCATGGCTTTGATGACTGGTGGCATGGCGACGATAGCTGGTGGCGTCCTCGCTGTGTACATGAATGTACTAGGGGGCGGATCCGATACGGAAACAATCGCTTTTGGGCAGCATCTACTGACGGCATCTTTGCTGAGTGCCCCGGCGGCTATGGTGGTATCGAAGATGCTCGTCCCTCAGGTGGAATCGCTTGATGCCAATCTGGCTTTTCCCTTTGATGCTGCTTCGGGGGGATTGCTTGATGCCGCGACCCGCGGGACTACCGATGGCATCAAGCTAGCCTTAAATGTCGGTGGTATGCTCCTCGCCTTTACGGGATTAGTTTATCTGCTCAATTGGATGGTTTCGACGGGAGTTGGAGAATGGAGTGGCTTGAACAGCTGGGTGGTAAGCGTCACGGATGGTCGATTCGAAGCTTTCAACTTTTCCTTTCTGCTGGGAGTAGCCAGCACTCCATTTGCCTGGCTTATAGGGGTGGCATGGGAAGATTGTCTGATTGTCGGCCAATTGCTTGGCGAACGGTTGGTTCTCAATGAATTCATTTCCTACCTCAATTTGGCGGAGTTTCAGGCATCGGGAGTCTTCAGTGATTCCAGGTCTGCCGTTATAGCGACCTATGCCCTTTGCGGCTTCGCCAACCTGACGTCAGTGGGAATTCAAATCGGCGGGATCAGCACTCTCGAACCTTCACAGCGCCCTAACTTGCTGAAGCTCGGTTTGCGGTCGCTGTTCGGCGGTATGGTGGCTTGCTATATGACGGCGATTATCGCGTCGGCTTTGATGACGTAAGTCTGCCGATCGATGGAGTTGCAGATGATCCTTTTCTCGCAAGGGATCGATTGACTTGCGGATTACTGGCGTTTGAATTCGGTCTATGCCTAGGTCCTACATCGAGAAACGCGTTATTAAGGCAGGCGTTGAGCTTTCCCAACAGCGTATTAGCCAAAAGGGCACGAAAATAGAGCCCGACGACATCAAGAAGCTAAGAATCAAAACGTTTTCCCCGGCTCTTCAGGGAGTTTACGTCGTTTTGGGGGCATTGCTTTTTGTATTCGGGATGTGGGTTCAATACATGGTTGGAAACATGGCTGTTTCCATGGGGCTGGTATTGATTGGTTTTCTGAATGCCGCCTATGGCATCCATGGCAGACCGAAGCAGGCTACGGATATTTCAGGTTTGGATATCGTGGATCTATCAGCGGAGATTGTTCGGGAGATCGCTAGTGGAGAGCGAAAGAGTGGAGATAATTAAGGGCTATTTCTCGCTCTCCTTAATTAGAAATGGACAATAGTAGGGCTTAATTGAGCGAAAATGAAGGTCACGGCCATAGAAATCGCGGAAGCGATTGAGAAAGATATTACGCGATACCTCGAAGAGGCGAGCGGTCGCGTCGAGATGCGGTTTACTCGCTTCATTGATCTCGGTGGCAAGCAGATCGATGTCTATTTGTATCCGACTGTTTCAGGTGCGATCGTTTGGGGTATCGTAGGAATCAAGTCCGTCTATCTAGAGGAGCAGGGCGATTGTATGATCTACAACGTGACTATCCCGGATTCGGATAGGCGTTTTGAGTATGTGCAAGTATCGCCCGTCGAGGACGATCTTCCGGATATCGCCAGAAAGATTTTCGAATTTCTCAAGGACGATCTGAAAGCGGTGAATGAGGTTACCACTCTCGAGGGTGACAATTTGGCTCTAGATGTTGATTAGAATGGCAAGAGCAATTCGTCGGGTGAGAATTCAGAAAATGAAGAGGCTCCCGTTTCTGAAGAACCGGATACCGATCAGGAGAAACCCGATGGGGAACCTGAGAAAGAAAGCGATCATGAGGCCTCTTAGGATGATGGGTGGGCTGGTGACTAGGACGAGTCTGAAGAAGACGAGCCAAAGGAAGGTGTAACCTGATGTGAGCTCAGTGATATCGTCGAGCCC
>DKNL01000177.1:1627-4738 GCA_002474325.1 Opitutales bacterium UBA7389 | reverse complement strand
ACTATCTCAGTACCGATCCCCTTGTCAGTGAAGATCTCCAGCAACAAGCGGTGGGGCAGTCTTCCATCGATGAAGTGAACCCGATGCACACCCGCATCCAGAGCTTTCATCGAACTATCGATCTTCGGCAACATGCCAGCACTGATAGTGCCGTTTGCCTTGAGCGTATCCACATCGGCGGTTTTGAGAGTTGATATCAAAGAATCCATGTTAGCGGGATCGCTCAGCAAGCCCGGAACATCGCTTAGATATACTAGGCGCCGGGCTCTTAATGCCGCCGCTACGCAAGCTGCGGCCACATCGGCATTAACATTGTAGAGCGCACCATCCTTGCCTTTGGCTACCGGAGAGATTACGGGTGTGTAGTCTTCGGCAATCGCCTTCTCAATGGACCTCGTATTGACTGATACGATGTTGCCGACAAATCCAAGATCGACGGCATTTCCATCACTATCTAACGAGTACTTCTCTCCATCAAAAACCGTGGGACCGGCTATGCCCAGCGGACGATCATTCCTGATTTGCAGCATCTCGCAAACCTCGCCATTGACCTGTCTGCTCAAAACGTCGTCGACAACCTCAATCGTATCCGCATCCGTATAGCGCAATCCGTTAATGAACTTCGCTTCGATTCTCTTCTCGGTCAAGGCCCGACTGATCGCTTTGCCTCCACCATGCACCACGACCGCGCGGATGCCGACTGCAGACAAAAAAGCTATATCGCCAGCCACTCGAGACCTTATATTGGGATCCGGATCGTCCATAAAGCTGCCGCCGTATTTCACCACGAATACCGCACCTCTAAACTCTTGGACGTACGGTAGGGCTTCTACCAATACGGTAGCCTTGGAAATGATATCCTGCATGTGATCCGAATCCATCAGCAATTCACTTTCACTCGCTTTTGTTAAAGTCTACATATCCTTCCGTCAGATCCGTTGACCTCAACCGGAACTGCCCATCGCCTTGATGAAGATTGATTTTGATTGAGAACCGAGATCTCGACACGATCTCTTTCCAAAGCGGTTTGTTTTCCGGAACAGGATCGCCCCCGATCAACGCAGGTGTATCATCATAGCTGATATCTATCACATGCTGATCAATCTTGGCTTCAGCATACCCCAGCGCATCCATCAACCGCCCCCAATTGGGATCGCTTCCATACCAAGAGGCTTTAACCAAAAGGGAGTTGCCTATCGCCCGGCTCACATTTTCAGCCTCCCGATCGTTTGCCGCTCCGGATATGAGAATCTCTACGACTTTGGTTATACACTCGCCATCGGCTACAATCTTTTCTGCTAGACAATCGCAAACTTCGAAAAGCGCCTTCTCGAATAGGGCTTCACTTTCGCCCTTGAGCTCTACCCTGGACTGTCCGTTCGCCAACAAGAGAACCGTGTCGTTAGTACTCATGTCGCCGTCCACTGTAATGGCGTTGAAGGTACGGTTAACGACGTATGCCAGCACCGATTTTAGCGAGTCGGAGGTAGCCTGAATGTCCGTAGTCAAAAAGGCCAGCATGGTAGCCATATCCGGCTGGATCATTCCCGCGCCTTTGGCAGCCCCGCCGATGGTTACTGTCTTTCCATCTACCACGAAGGTGGCAGTCGCGGTTTTCGTTCTAGTGTCGGAAGTCAGGATGCTAGACGCGAATTCGATTCCTTCATTCGCGCCTTGCCTAGCCGCTTCGCCAACTTCTTCGATCCCAGGCTTTAGCCGATCCATCGGAAGCAAATCCCCTATTCTGCCCGTCGAGCAAACTAGGAAAGAGTTCTCCGGACTGCTAGTAGAAGATTCCGCGAATCTAAGCATTTCGCGAGAATCCGCCATTCCTTGCTTCCCCGTGCAAGCATTGGCATTTCCACTATTAACGATAACTCCGTGAATATCGCTACCAGAAGCCAAAATTCGCTGGCAGTCTAAAACTGGAGCTGCCTTGACAGCGTTCTTGGTGAAGACGCCCTCGGCGGAGCAAGGCGTTTCGGAATAGATAATCCCTGTATCCAAACGACCATCTTGCTTGTCTCTGATATCAGAATGGGCAGCCGCAGCGCAAAATCCTTTGGGTTCCGTAACTCCTCCAGTATCCGCTTTGAATTCTAGGGTCTTAAGCATGCGTCAACCCCTCAGTCTCGTCCCATCCTTGCCAGAGATTCATGATTTGAATCGCTTGACCGGCCAAACCCTTCATCAAATTATCTTCAGCCGAGGTGATAACGAAATTCCCGGTCCGCTCATCTTTTACAGCCGAGATATCGATTCGATTGGTGTCGATCGTATATTTGGATTCAGGCCGCGTATCCATTGGCAGGATATGTACATATGGGCGTTTACCATACCAATTCTCCCAAATATAGTAGAGATCTTCAATCGACGCTCCCGATGATGGTACCGTAATCGTGGTGATAATTCCGCGGTTCATGGGTGCCAAGTGAGGATTGAACTGCAAAACGACCTCACCCTGGCCCGCCTGTCCAAGCTGCTCCTCGATTTCCGAAAGATGCCGATGCTTGGGAATCCCATAGGCCCTGGCGCTCTCATTAACTTCGCAATAAGCGAAAGCTGCACTCGGTTGCTTACCCGCTCCACTCACACCGCTAAATGAATTAGCCACTATCCCCGAAGTTCCTATGATCTTTGCGCTGATGAGCGGGAACAAAGGCACCAGAATACTCGTTGGGTAGCATCCCGGGCAGGCAAAAACGGATGCATCCATCCAGCCATCTTTGGCGATTTCCGGGAGGACGTACACAGCCTGGCTTAAAACATCCGTATCTGGATGCTGTTGCCCATAGTACTCTTCATATACCGCCGGGTCTGATATCCGAAAGTCCGCGCTACAATCAATAACCTGCTTACCCGAGCGGGCAATCGGCCCAGCATACTCCGCGGCCACACCGTGGGGCACGGCGAGAAAGACGCATTCGATGTCATCCCTCGCAGCGATCGCTTCAGGATCGGATTTCTCGAACACCAATCCGTCTAGCGATCCTCGGAGCTGCGGCATGACCTGACTGACCGGCTTACCCGCTTCGCTTCTCGAGGTGATGGCCACGAGATTCGCTTTCGGATGAGCCGCTAGAAGTTTGACGAGGACTTCCCCGCCGTATC
>DKNL01000177.1:0-1310 GCA_002474325.1 Opitutales bacterium UBA7389 | reverse complement strand
CCCCGCCGTATCCTGATGCTCCTACGATTGCTGTGTTCATATGATTCTGAGTTTAGTTGAAAATAAAAAGACCCTCCACGGTTGATAAACCAGAGAGGGCCTTTTGGAAAAAATTCTTTCTGAAAGTAGCTTAACGCTTGGAGAATTGGAATTTCTTGCGCGCTCCTGGTTGTCCCGATTTTTTACGTTCCTTCATTCGAGGGTCTCGAGTGAGGTGGCCCGCTTGCTTCAAAGCCGTTCGCAGTTCGCCGTCGAACTTTAGCAGCGCTCTGGCGATACCGAGTGCCAATGCACCAGCCTGACCGCTATCACCGCCACCATGAACTTTAGCTTCCACGTCGAACTTGTCCTTCGCTTCGATAGTAGCGAATGGTAGAAGCGCGGACCGCGAGAAGTTCTCGTGGGAAAAGAATTCGTCAGCCGATTTGTTATTGATGCTGACCTTGCCGCTGCCTTTGATCAACCGAACACGAGCGACTGCAGTCTTGCGACGTCCGGTTCCAAGGTAAACGCTATTGGTTTCTGCCATTTTCTCGAGAGCTTGTGTAAAATTAAAGGATTACTGCTTTTGGCTCTTGAGCTTGATGAGGATGCTCTTCCCCTGCGTAAACCTTGAGCTTGGTGAGCATCTTCCGGGCAAGACGATTCTTTGGGAGCATCCCCTTAACCGCGTGCTTGACAACGAAATCCGGCTGGCGGGCTTGCATCTGAGAAACGCTGAGGTGTTTTTCGCCACCTACGTAACCACTATAGAACATATACTGCTTTTGCTCTTCCTTCTTACCGGTTAGGACAATCTTGTCGGCATTGATAACGACTACGAAATTGCCCGTGTCAACATGGGGCGTGTAAGTCGGCTTGTCCCGTCCTCTTAGCAGATTGGCTATCTTGACCGCTAGTCGACCGAGAACCTGGTCCTTCGCGTCGACGATGACCCAGTCACGTTTTACGGTTTCTTTCTTGGCAAGATACGTTTTCATCGGATTTCGAGAAAAAGAGGAAAACTCCTAGGCTCTCGCAAAGGCATGTCAACGATTTTGAGAGTTTTTTTGGGTGTCGTTTGAAGGTCGGTTCGCTTCTTATGTGAGTTTGGTCGCGGGCTATCTCTAATTGCCCACTTTGAAAGCCGGAACAGGCATCTTGCCTTTATCGAGGTATTCAGACCACAGGCTGGAAACCTATTTTGCCATTTGTGCTCGGTCGGAGATCGGTCGCTACCACAGTTACCCGTGCTATTTCAATAGCGAGGTGGGCGGCCCGATTACTAGAATCCAATCGTTATTGAAGTCGATCCATGGAAGTAGCTATCG
>DKNL01000289.1 GCA_002474325.1 Opitutales bacterium UBA7389 | reverse complement strand
GCCAACAATTATTCGCTCAATACGGTAGATATTTGTCCCGTAGGAGCTCTGACCAGTACCGATTTCCGTTTTAAGATGCGTGTTTGGTTTCTCACCGAAATCAACCATATCGATTTTGAAACCAGCGTGGGGGCCAACACGGTCGTTTCGGCCCGCGAAGGAAAAATTTACCGAGTCACCCCTCGGCGAAATGACGAAGTCAATGACACATGGATGACGGACTCAGGCCGGGAGCTTTACAAGATCGTGGAAGCGGAAGATCGGTTGACAGCCTGTTCAGTACATGGGGACGAGACAGCGGCCCCAGAGGCGATCGTGAAAGCGAGCGAGACTCTGCAGGGAGGCAAGACTGCCATTGTCGGATCTGGCCAATGCAGCGTGGAAGAGCAATTCGCGATTAAGGCTCTGGCGAAATCACTCGATGCTGTGAGTGTCAATCTGGTTGCCCGATACGGTGAAGATGATGGGTTGCTGATGTCAGTAGATCGGAATCCAAATGTTCGCGGGGCATTAATGACGGGTTTGATCGATACGCTGCCTGAAGAAAGACTCGAGGATCTGGGATCCAAGATCAGTAGCGGAGAGGTGACGACCGTTCTTTCAGTTAAGGAAGATCTGACTGAAGCGGGATTGTCAGAAGAACAGTTGTCTAAAGTCGATATCGTTTACCTGGGAACGCATCGGAATGCGACTTCGGAAAAGGCGGATGTCGTTTTGGCCGGCCTCACGCAGTTCGAAAAATCCGGCACGGTAATCAATCAGCAATTTCGTATCCAGAAATTTAATCGCGTCGTACCAGGGCCCAGAGGATGCGTCGAGGACTTGTATGCGTTATCGACACTCGTGGCCAACTTTTCGGATGAGAAATTTCCATCCACCGTCGTCTCCATTTGGAAACAGCTCGCTGACGAAAATAGCCGATTTTCGGAGTTAAGCTTCCAATCCCTATCTGAGCAAGGACAAGTTCTCGACAGCAGAGCTTTCGAGCATTTGCCCTTTCGGGAAGGGAAGTCTCTACACTTTGAACCGAAACTGGAGGCGGTAGCTGCCGAATAGCGATTCTCATGGAATTGAATCCGATCATCGTTAAGTTCGTTTACGCGGCAATCGTAGTTGTCGTGATTATGACGCTGTGTGCGTACGCGGTTTTGGCGGAACGTAAAATCTCTAGCTGGATTCAAGGCCGAGTAGGGCCGAACCGGACCGCCCTCCCGATTATCGGTGGAGTTCCTGTACTCGGCCCGTTTTTGACGCGACTAGGAATTTTTCAACCGCTTCCAGACGGACTGAAGTTTCTTTTCAAAGAGGACGTCGTCCCCGCCCATGTTAACAAGTTCTACTTTATCATGGCACCAATCCTATCCCTGGTTCCAGCGTTGACCACCGTCGCGGTTGTGCCATTCGGGCAGTTTGTTACGGAAGCGGGAGAAGTGATTCCTCTGGTTCTAGCGAACGTAAATGTGGGATTGCTGTTCCTTTTCGCTATTTCCTCACTGGGAGTGTATGGCGTTGTGCTGGCAGGCTGGTCGTCGAATTCCAAATACCCGTTTCTGGGAGGGATTCGGGCTTCGGCTCAGATGATTTCATATGAGCTTGCTATGGGAGTAGCCGTTTTACCGGTACTCTTATGGGTGAACGCTCCGGGTAAAGAGGGGACAATGAACCTGTTTGATATTGCTCAGGCTCAAAATGGATTCTGGTTTGCCATGTGGATGCCTTTGTCGGCAATCATCTTTCTCGTTTGCCTGTTCGCGGAAACCAATCGCTTGCCCTTCGACATGGCGGAATCGGAAACGGAATTGGTTAGCGGGTTTCACACAGAGTACAGCTCTTTCAAATTCGGGCTCTTTTTTGTCGGCGAGTATGCCCATATGATAATCGGTTCGTGCGTATTCACACTGCTCTTCCTCGGAGGATGGAATCCGCTTCCGTTTTTGACTTTGGAAATATTGGGGATGGACAAAGGAATTCTCGGGGCCGCCCTATCGGTAGGCATCTTTCTCGGAAAGATGTGCGCCATGATGTTCTTATTTATGTGGGTGCGCTGGACTTTGCCACGATTCCGTTACGATCAAATCATGCGCTTGGGGTGGTCGATTCTGCTTCCTCTGTCTATCGCCAATTTAATCGCTTATGCCGTAATTATCTTCTATCTGGATACAGCCCTATAAATTGCTGTTAGAGACACTCCTATTTTTTGCTGAACTTCAACTATCACAACAATGTCGTTTGTAATTAAGAGAAAGCCGCTGAGCCTGATGGAGAAACTCTATCTTCCGGAAATCGCTCGGGGGCTTTCCACTACGTTCCGGAAGCTATGGGAAAAACCGGTGACTCTGGAGTATCCCGAGCAGAGACCGACGATTCCGGAAGGCTATCGGGGCGTGCCTACTTTGGTTAAAGATCCTGAAGGCCGGGAAAAATGCGTTTCCTGTCAGCTCTGCGAATTCGTTTGTCCGCCGAAGGCTATTCGCATTACCCCGGGCTCAATACCGGAAGATAGCGATTACGCCCATGTAGAAAAGGCTCCTCAAGAGTTCGATATAGATATGCTTCGCTGTATCTATTGCGGGATGTGCCAAGAGGTCTGCCCAGAGGAAGCCATTTGGCTGCAGAACCAGTTTTCCATGTCCGGCTACACACGGGAAGAGATGGTCAATAACAAGGAGAAGCTGTATGAACTCGGGGGTACGCTCCCAGACGAACACTTCAAGTGGAAGAAGAAAAAGGAAGCCGCGGAAAGAAGTGGCGGGCACCACTAGGCTTAGCCGGTTGCGAAAAAAAAGCGATAAGCATGACGGACGTTTTCTTTTATATTATATCAACAGCGGCGCTGGCGGCTGGAATAGGAGTAGTC
>DKNL01000080.1 GCA_002474325.1 Opitutales bacterium UBA7389 | reverse complement strand
CTTTTTCGCGGCTTTCTTTGCCGGGGTTTGTTTGGCGATTTTTTTAGCCGCGGTCTTTTTGGTCGCAGCTTTTTTCGCGACCTTCTTTACCACTTGTTTGGTTGATTTTTTTGAGGCGACTTTCTTAGCAGTAGATTTTTTCTTGGGCATTCTTTTTGACTGTTAAATAATTGCTTCGGCGCAACGAGAGCAGAGTTTCTCGTTGTCAACGCCGTTCTTGAGTTCAGGGAACCAACGCCAGCAGCGCGGACAACGACCGCCCTCCGCTTTGGCAACGTTAATCAAAAGGTCTGGGAAATCGCTTTCCTTCAGTTCCACTAGCGAAATTATGAATAGCTCGTCTAAGAATTTCTCGTAGGTTCTAAGCAGCTTAAATGTCTGGACTTTTGATGAGCCTGAAATAGTTAGATACGCGTCCAAAGAGCGACCGATATCGCCGCGTTTTCGAAGGTCCTCGAGTTTCTCGTTTACAAGATCGCGAAATGCTAGGAGTTCCTGGAAATCTCTCTCTAGGTTTTCGTCACGCCAATTCTTGGCTTCACTTGGCCATGACTGAAGAGAGAGAGGTTGATCAACGAAGTCTTGGTCAGAGAGGAAATAGCTCCAGGCCTCGTCCGCTGTGAACGGTAGAATAGGACCAAGTACGCGAACCAGAGCGTTGAAAATATGGTAGATCGCGGTTTGAGATGAGCGGCGGAGCGAATGGTCTTCTGCCAAAGTGTAGAGGCGGTCTTTTAAGACGTCGTGATAAAGGGCTGAGAGGGTAACCGAGCAGAATTGGTTGCAAGCTTGGTATACCCGATGGAATTCATAACGGTCGTAGGCTTCCTCGCAATTGGATACTAGCTGGGCGGTCTTGTCCATGGCCCATCGATCGAACTTGTGGAGCTCGTTAAGGGGCACGCCGTTTTTCGCTAGGTCAAAATCGAATAGATTGGAGATCTGGAATCGGAGAGTATTGCGAATCAATCGGTAGGCATCGCCGATCGTCTTGAGAATTTCCTCTCCCATTGGCACGTCATTGCGGAAATCGGTCGATGCTATCCATAGCCGGACAATGTCGGCCCCGAACTTGTCCATGTAGTGCTCCAACGTCATAGCATTTTCGCTCTTGGAAAGCTTGGTACCGTCTTGGTTGACGATGAATCCGTGGGTGAGGATGGATTTGAAGGGGGCCTGGCCCTCTCGAATAACGCCAGTCCACAATGAAGATTGAAACCAGCCTCGATGTTGATCGCTGCCCTCCAAGTAGAGATCGCATGGCCAAGTTAGATTCTTGTCCTTGGCTAGCACTGCGAAGTGGCTGGTTCCGGAATCAATCCATACATCCAGCGTGTCGTTTCCTTTCGAGAGTTTCTTCCCGCTCAATGACTTTGGTAGCTCGATACCTTCGAGGAGTAGTTCAGCGGAATTGGTGAACCAGATGTTCGAACCGTGTTGCGCAACCTTATCCGCGATTCCTCTGATGATGTCCGAATCCAAGAATCCATTGCCCTCTTCGTCGTAGAAGGCGGGAATTGGCACTCCCCAAGAACGTTGGCGACTGATGCACCAATCCGGCCGGGCTTCGACATTAGCTTTTATGCGATTCTTCCCCCAATAGGGTATCCAGCGAACGGATTCGATAACTTCTAGAGCTTTTTCCCGTTTTCCTCCGCTATCCAAAGCGACAAACCATTGGTCGACGGCCCGGAACACCACAGGCGTTTTCGATCGCCAGCAGTGCGGATAACTGTGGATGATTTTCTTTTTACCCAGTAGGGCCCCGCAATCTGCGAGTGCCTTCATTACTTTTCCGTTAGCGGGTGTCCAGCCGTCTGTCTCGAGCACGGATTCGCTGACTAAGTAGTCTGGAATTTGTCCATCGTCGTCGTAGACGCCATCGTCATTTACGGGGCAGTAGATTTCCAATCCGTACTTTTGCCCGGTCAAATAATCGTCCAAACCGTGACCGGGCGCTGTATGCACACATCCGGTACCAGATTCCGTAGTAACGTAGTCGGCCAAAACGACAGGGCTCGCTCGATCGATGAATGGATGGCGAGTTTCCAGGCCTTCTAGGGTTACGCCTAGAGTGATCTTCAGTATTGTCCAATTCTCGATTCCGCAATCCTCGGCGAAAGTTTCAGCAAGCTCCTTGGCAACAATCAGCACGCGTTCGCCTGTATCGATGAATGCGTATTCGATTTTAGGATTTAGAGCGATAGCCAGGTTTGCTGGTATGGTCCAAGGAGTGGTTGTCCAAATGGCTACCGATAAGGGTTTCTTGATCTCCGGGTCTAATCCGTTGGGCACATCGAATGCGACCCAAATGGAAGGACTCGTATGTTCCCTATATTCGATCTCCGCTTCGGCGAGGGCAGTCTTATAGGGAATGGACCAGTAGACGGGCTTCTTCGCCCGGTACACGAGTCCGTTATCGATAAACGAGGCAAGGGTTCGAAGAATCTCAGCTTCGTAGGCAGGATTCTTCGTTTTGTATTCATTTCCCCAATCCCCTAGAACGCCGAGTCGTTTGAATTGGCTCTGTTGTATGCCGATCCACTTTTCCGAAAAAGCGTCGCATTTTTCTCGAAGCTCGGCGGTCGTAAGCGATTCCCCGGATTGCTGCAGCTCCTTTGCCATTTGTTGCTCGATAGGCAAGCCATGGCAGTCCCAGCCAGGGACGTAGGGTGTCCGATAGCCCTTGGCGGATTTGTATCTTAGTACGATCTCTTTAAGGGTTTTATTTAAGGCGTGACCGAGATGGAGGTCTCCATTGGTGAAAGGGGGGCCATCATGAAGGATGAATGCTTCGCCTTCCTGATTCTTTTCTTGGATCTTTTGGTATAGCCCAATGGCTTGCCAATGCTCGACACGCTCGGGTTCTCGCTTTCCTAGATTGGCCCGCATCGGGAAGGCGGTTTTGGGTAGCTGAAGCGTATCTTTGTAGTTCTCGGCCATTCCCTCGATAAAGAATGGGCGGATATTGCTCATAGCTAAGACCGTGTCAAGGGTGGAGAGAGAGGGAATAAACCAAGCCCAATGGATCCATCGAAGACGTTCTTGGTCCGAGAATATCAAGGGAATTTCGCGACTGTTTTCCCTTGGGAATAGTCGCAATATGGTCGAAGAAAGGACTGGGGAATTGGATTAGCTGATAGAGTTGGTTCATGTTTTCTTGGACGATGCGATATACGATCATCGATGAGTCGAAATTCGGTTCCGTGTCGATCCGGATGCCCGCCTCGATCCGGGGAGCAACGAAATCGTCAACAAAATCCATGTCGCCTCTGGATATGAGCCGATGGTAACAAGTATCCGTGTGCACGGTCTCGATTACGATTTCGGAATGCAGTCGCATGCAGCATATCAAGGTGAGATCTCGAAAAGAGGAAACCAAGTGGTGGATTCACGAGTTCGTCTATGGTTATCAGAGCCATAACGATTCGATGGGGCTTTCCCTAATTATCGACAGACTAGGCAATGGGTGCCCTTCTGGGCCAGTTTCTTAGATGATTTTGGGTGGGATATACCGCAAAATTAACGAAAGAAGGGGTTGGCGTGCGGAAGTATCCGGGAATGAAGTTGCATTCTGGATAAAGATTTGACCATTGTTCGCGCTCTATTTTGAGACCCCATTCTGGGGCGTCTATTGGATCAAAGTGATTTAGGAATGAAACGTACGCATCATTGTGGTCAGCTTCG
>DKNL01000116.1:7041-7236 GCA_002474325.1 Opitutales bacterium UBA7389 | reverse complement strand
ATCCCCGTTGTCTGGTGCTTCTCCACATAATCGATCTTTCCTTTGCCTAGCTTAGCGCTCTGTCCATTAAGGCCCGTCTTCGAAAAGAGGATACGATCGCCGAGTCCCTCAAATGAGACCAACGACTCCTGAAAGCCATAAGCTTGCGGAAAGGGCGCCACAACATCGCGCCCGCCACCCATATGCCATTTGCCA
>DKNL01000116.1:0-6737 GCA_002474325.1 Opitutales bacterium UBA7389 | reverse complement strand
CCGCCACCCATATGCCATTTGCCAAAGTGAGCCGTCGCGTAGCCCTTGGCCTTGAAGCTCTTTGCCATGGTTTGGACATTCGGGTCCAGATAGTCGACCATGTTGCGCTCACGATTCTGTTTCTTTGAGGCGAAATGGGCCCACACTCCATGGCGGCCTGGGGCCTGACCCGTATTCAGCGCCACCCGCGATGGGGAGCAAATCGGCGAATTGCTGTAGTAGTTGGTCAGCTTCAAGCCTTCACTGGCGAACCGATCGATATACGGCGTCTCCATGTCCGGGTTCCCGAAGCAGGAAGGATCCGCATACCCCATATCATCGACATAGAAGATAATGATATTGGGCTGAATTTCCGATCGATCGGCGAAAACGCCAAAAGGCACCGATAGCGCCAATACCAAAAAAACCAATACTCGGGCAAAAAACTCCATACCAAATCCAGATTCGCGATCTACTTATTTTGCTCTGTCGAACGTTTAGCGGGCTTGGGAAAGACGCCCACATCGTTGGCCCAGACAAGCCAATCCTTTGACAGTCGTTCGCGAACCTCCGGCCGGCTTTTCGCCAGATCCTTCGTTTCCGTGCGATCCGCCTCGATATCGTACAATTCCCAATTCCTTTTATCAGGACCACCCGGAACAGACACTTTAGAACCGACAAGCTTCCACTTCCCGTCTATTAGGGCAGCATTATCTTCATGCTCGAAGTACAAAGGCTTCGAGCGTTTCAACGATTCTCCTTTAAACGCTGCGGCTAGGGAAACGCCTGTCAGCTCCGGTATCGGGTTTCCAGCGTAGGAGCGTGGGTATGTGGCCCCCGTCAATTCATAGACAGTCGGAGCCAAATCGATTAGGTAAGCAGGATCCGAATACCACTTCTTACTAGCCTTGATGCCATTCGGCCAATGGGCGACAAACGGAGTCGAGAGCCCGCCCTCATGGGTATAGTGCTTGAACTTGCGAAAAGGCGTGTTGGAAGCATTGGCCCAAACCTCGCCATAGGCAGGCCCTGCTCCATAGGTACGTTCCCAGGTTTCCAAATCGTGCGGGTCCGTCCGTCCTCCAAGCTTGCCGCCTTCTTGGCAGGCACCGTTGTCGGAGAGGAACATGATGAGGGTGTTATCTAATTGGCCTGACTCCTTTAGATAGTCTACCAGATTTCCGATATTCCCATCCATCCGGTCGATCATGGCCGCGTAGTTGGCCATACGCAGGTCCATCTCGATCTTCTTGGCTTCGTTCATATCTTCCCAAGGCAAGTGGGATCGCTCGCTTAGTTTCCAATCCTCGTCTATCAGGCCAAGTTCCCGCTGCCGCTTCAGACGCTGATCACGCAAAACATCCCAACCCATTCTGTATTTGCCGACGTATTTTTGAACCTCCTCCTGGTGAGCGTGCAGCGGCCAGTGCGGCGAAGTGTAGGCCAAATACAGAAAGAAGGGACGGCCCTTTCCGGCATTTTCTTCTTTGATGAAACGAATCGCGTTATCCGTGAAGGCATCCGTAGTGTAGTAGCGCCGGTCGGTAGTGCTTTCCGGATTTTCGATGTGCGTATTGCCTTCAGTGATACCGCGGGGGAATTCCGGGTAGAAGAAATTGGTCGCTCCCGCCAGACAGCCGTAGAATTTCTCGAAGCCACGTTGTAAAGGCCAGCGATCCTGCTTATTCATTCCTAAATGCCACTTGCCAGCAAGGATGGTGGCGTAACCGTGCTCCTTGAGAACCTCCGCCATCGTCACGCAATTGCGATTTAGGTGGCCCCTATAATTTGGGAAATAGGGTCCGTGATCGTACTTGAAAGTTTCCGGCGGATTCGTCATCCAACCGATTCCTGTCTGATGCGGGTGCAGGCCAGTCATCAGGGATGCCCGCGTCGGACAACAACGAGCACTGTTGTAGAAACGGGAGAACTTCATTCCGTTAGCAGCTAGGCTATCGAGACTGGGTGTCTCGATTTCCCCACCGTAGGCCCCGATATCGGAGAAGCCCATATCATCGGCCAGAATGATGATTACGTTCGGTCGGTCGGCCACGCTGGCCAGACAGAGCGAGAGTAGCAGGAAAACAAGTGAGAGAAACTGAGTTAAGTATTCCATAGGGAGATTGGGATATATAGCAGACTTGGAAGGAAGTAGTAGCACAGGCTTCCAGTCTGTGATTAAGCAGGCAGGTTGCCTGTTCTACATTTATGCATAAACTATTCTCATTTCGTGAAAATTCGTGGTTACGATTTTCCAGCCTACCTCAGTACAGGCAGGCTGCTCGATTGAGTACGGTATTTGTCGAGCAGTTCTTTCAAGGTCACCGACTTTTCCGGGTGTTTACGATAGAGATTGGTGGTTTGCTTGGGATCCTTCCTTAGATTGTATAACTCCGCCGGTTCATTGTCATCGTTTACGCCCAAAGCATTTAAGATCGGCATAGGTTCCGCATTATCCGCCCCATCGGGACCATCTATATAGACCCAATCTCCCATGCGTATAGCAAAGTTTCCTCGAGCGCTATGATGCACGGTGGCTTCTCTAGCACGTTCATTCAATTGCTCGCCTTTCAGAACAGGTAGAATACTGTAGGAATCTTCGGCTGATCCGGATGGAAGTTCATACTCTACAATGTCCGCTATTGTGGCCATAATATCGGTCAGGCAAACAACTTCATTCGACTCCGTTCCCGCTGGTATATGTTCCCGCCAACGAGCGATGAAGGGGACTCGGTGTCCTCCCTCGTAGAGATCACGCTTGGCTCCACGGCGTCCATTGGAACTCCAGTGATCGTATTCTTGAATATGATCGTAGGTATTCGTTTCCGCCCCATTATCAGCAGTAAAGATCACCAGTGTATCATCCCCAACTCCATTTTCTTCGAGACTGGTCAAAAGTTGGCCAACAGCATCGTCGAGTTCCACCACGAAGTCGCCAAACACCCCGCACTCACTCTTCCCAAAAAATTGCTGATTGGGATTGATCGGTCGGTGTGGGCAAATGGGAGCGAAATAAGCGAGAAACGGCGTATCGGATTCTGCGTTACGCTCGATAAACCCCTTAGTCTTTTGCACCCAAGCGGGGATCATCTGCTCGAATGTGAAGCCTGGCGCTCGGAATCCGCTGTCGTTATTGCCCCCAATGATTTTGCTGGAAATGTGGGTCAGGTCGAACGGTTCCGAAGGCTCGACCAACACCTTTCGGTTTTCCATGAACCCCCATGCAGGTCTGGACAAACCGAAGTAATAGGTGAAACCCGCATCCAAGGCACAATAAACAGCTGGAGCACCCCAATCGATATTCTCGGGCTCCTGCTTTCCCGTTGGGTCTTTGAGCGACCATTGCTCGCCTAAATGCCATTTGCCCACGGAAGCAGACGCATAACCAAAGTTCTGAAGCATCGCTGGGATTGTCAGTCGCTCTCTTTCGATCAAGGGAGGAGATCCCATGCTCAGCACACCTCGCTTGAGCGATGAACGCCAAGCATATCTACCCGTCAATACGCCGTAACGCGTCGGAGTGCAAACGCCAGAAGGGCTATGGGCATCCAGAAAATTCATCCCTTCGGCAGCGAGTTGATCCAGGTGTGGCGTTGGGATCTTCGAATCCGGATTATTGACCGACAAATCGCCTTGTCCCAAATCGTCAGCCAGGATGAGGAGGATGTTGGGACGGTCGGCAGCGAAAAGGTTCAAGGCTGCTCCGAGAACAAATAACAATAATACAGACAGTCTTTTAATCGCACGTAGGGCTGGTGCTTGCACCACGCCGCGGAAAGAAATTGAGAATGACTTGTGCGGCATGGCGCAAGCACTAGCCCTACAATCTATGCTCCACCGATTCTTCATCAATAAATATGTTCGCCGCGCTTGGCAGCCGCTTGGGCTTCTCGGGTATCCAACGGAGCTCCCGGATCATTTTGGTCGTGCAACCAAAGATCCAGCTCTCGACTGAGCTCGGCCTTGATTTCGGCATACCTTGGATCGCCAGCCAGATTCACCTGTTCGTGAGGATCTTGGGTAGTGTGATACAAATGCTCAGGCGGGCGCTTCATATAGCGCTTCACTATCCTCGCCGCTTCCTCGGTTTGCCCGCTTTCAAACATCCAAGTGCCCCAGTACGGGTTATTCAAAGCGCCATCGCCTCGAATTCCCATGAGGTGCTTCTCAATGTAAATGTCGTCTGGACTCAGATTTCGGATATATCGGAATTCTCCATTGGTGACAGTACGTATTGGATACGCCGGTCCTTCCGGAATATTATTATGAACGCCATAGGCATACGTTCGGTGCGAAGCGTTTTCATCCGTTAGAGTGTGCAGAAAGCTAGTTCCATCGAACTCGAAATCTTTGGGATCGCCACCTCCGATTTCGACGAGCGTTGGTGTCACATCCGCATACTGAACCATCGCGTCGGTACGCTTGCCTGAAGGAGTCTTTCCAGGCCAGCGGGCTATTACAGCCGTATGTAGACCGTTGTCCCAATTTGTCCATTTACATCCAGGAAACTGAGAACCCTGCTCTGAAGTAAAAAGTACCAATGTGTCATCCGCTTTACCGGTCGCTTCCAGAGTATCCAAAATTTCCCCAACCTGTCCATCCATATAGGTGATCTCCGCCAAATAACGGGCAAAAGCATCACGCGTGACTGCAGTATCCACCAAGTATGGCGGTAGATCGATCTCATCATCAGGATACTGAGACCGGTCGCCCATTACCCACGGCACGTGCGGCTCCACTAAGGCAACGACCAGACAAAAAGCCTGGGCTTTGTCGCGAACCATAAACTCCTTCAATCCATTCAAATCATGATCCTGGGTTGGTGACCTCACCGCGCTCCGATCGAATCCTTCCACTATCTCAAAAGGATAGGCTTTTTTCGGAACGACATGTACTTTTCCAGCCAATCCAACCCGATAGTTCAAAACGCCTAGATAGTGAGGCAAGCTCTTGGTATCTGGACGACTTCCCGAATGGTTCCAGGCTGCTCCATTTCGCATCGGATGCTGCCCGGAATAAAGCTCTGACCTACAAGGTAGGCACATCGCCTCAGACAAATAGGCGTGATTGAAGACAAGGCCTTCTGAGGCTAGGCGATCGATATTCGGCGTCTTAGCATTGCGTCCACCGTATACTGGCAAGTCGTTATGCGTGCAATCGTCGGCGATAATGATAAGCACGTTGGGCGCATCATCGGCCAGCAGAGATCGGCCGATTCCGATACAGACGATTGTTAGAAAGACGATGAGTTTCCCGATCCCGGAAGATCGATTCAGATCAAAAACAAGATCACTCTCGACAGCTTGCGAATGGGTAGGGCCGCTAACTTTAATGGAGGGCATTTTAAAAGGCTTAAGGTTGAATGGCCATGCGGGGTTAGTTATAAGAATCATTGTGATATTGGATCCTGGGATCGCAAAGGAATTCCACCAACAACCGCCTATCGAATATCAACATAGACATCGCGAAATAAACACAACATCGAACAGACCTCAGCATTAGACCCTATCGGTAGTCCAACAACTTAACATAGTTAACGATATCAATGCCGAGTATCGAAGCGCGCTACAAGGGGTAGGAATGGTTACGTATCTCGCCCGTAGTCCCGTGCAATACGGGACGAAGGCGGATCCTCGACCAGCCGAATCCCCTTTTTGCTGCCAGTCCAACACGGCTGCTTGGGGACAAGCAGCCCTACCTATTTGGGAGCTAGTACACCCGGATTGCTCTATGCCAAAACAACGCAACACCTAGGTCTCGACATGGACTCTGTTCCCGTCAATTCTCGGTTCATGATCCACGTTATTGCCACGATAAAAGTGAAAGAGGGCTGCTTGCCGGAATTCCTTAAGCATTTCAAAGCCAATGTGCCCAATGTTCTTGAGGAGGACGGATGCATTGAATACAACCCGACTATTGACACAGAAACGGATTTGGAAGCTCAGCAATGCGATGAGCAGGCAGCGGTAATCGTGGAAAAATGGCACGACTTGCCCGCCTTGAAAGCACACTTGGAAGCGCCTCACATGCTAGCCTTTCGCGAAAAGGTCAAAGACCTTGTGGAGGGAGCTTCACTTAAGATCCTCGAGAATGCCTGATTCGGGCGAGAGCGCCTTCTGGATTTCTAAGTACGCGGAGTTGCGACTCACCGCCACGCCCGTCCTTTATCATTGCGAGCCTATCTGGAGTTGGAAGGCTGACTCTCTACCCGATTTCGCCATCTGGGCGGTCCTTGAAGGTTCTGGCCAGCTAAGACGGAACGGCAAATCATTCTCGCTAACCCCCGGTATCTGCTTCCTATTCGGGCCTGGAGAGGAAATCGAAGCCGAACAGGATCTGGCGCACCCTCTCTCTTTGTTCGTTATAAGGTTCCAAATATTGGGTACAAATTCAAATGAACTTTCTTCTGACGAAATGCATACGCCCAGCCAGCCGGTGCACGTATCCAGTGGTCGGATCCTGGAGGCTATCGCGCATCTCGCTTTAGCCTGGGACGCGGAGAACGAAATCGAAAAGCAGCTGCAGGATTACGCCCTACGTATGCTTCTCCTCCTCATTGCCGAGGCATCTCGAACCGTATTCGACGATCGGATCGCCAGAGTTTCATCCTTAATTGATTCCGATCTGGGACGAAAGTGGACGATCGAGGAGCTGGCTCGCGAATCCGGGCTTTCCCCCTCTCAGTTCAGCCGTATTTTTTCCAAGCAGTACGGCGAGCCGCCCATTCAGAATCTCATCCACCGACGGATGAACGCGGC
>DKNL01000036.1 GCA_002474325.1 Opitutales bacterium UBA7389 | reverse complement strand
CGGAGCCTAACCAAAGAATGGCCGTCCCAGTCTCAAGCTTTGGGTAATTGGCAGCACAGTGCTAACAAGGGATGGATGAGGAGGAAGGACGTACCCGCTTTGTTAGCAGCCTTGCCATGCGGATTTCTGTGTGAATTATAGAAGCTGTTTTCATCCCAGATTATACCGTTCTCATTTTCTTTTCGGGATGACGTTAACAACGGATCTCACATGCAGCTTGACCCTTCTTCTCGCCTGGCAGCTATCGCTTTGGCTTTGGTTATATTCTTCTTCCAACTGGGCGGTTTCGCTCAAAAGAAGCGCCCGAATATTCTCTGGATCACCAGCGAGGACAATGGAATATCATGGGTGAGTTGCTATGGCGGAACCAACGCCTACACGCCGGCGATTGATCAGTTGGCGGAGGAGGGATTTCGCTACACCAACTGTTTCGATAATGCCGCTGTTTGTGCTCCGACTCGATCGGTCTGGATAACTGGGATGTATGGGATTTCCAACGGTACCCAGCCAATGCGGAGCCGCAATCTGATTCCCCACGATCGGATCAAGTACTATCCGGATCTCCTCAGAGAGGCGGGCTACCATACTTCGAATCCAGGCAAGACCGACTACAATATTGGCGGTCGGGAGGATAAGGATTGCTGGGATTACAACGGGGGCGAGGAGACTTATGGCTGGCGTCTGCGCAAGTCGGGGCAGCCCTTCTTTGCGGTCGTCAATATCGGCGATAGCCACGAAAGCCGGGCTCATGGAAGCCTCGAGGAGGTTAAAAAAGACCCGGCGAAGATGAAGCTCCATGCCTATCACCCTGATCTTCCGGTGATACGGGAAAACTATGCCAAGTACGCGGAGGCAGTTGAACGTATGGACGCAAAAGTCCAGCAAACCATCGACGCCCTTAAGGCCGATGGCCTTTACGAGGACACAATTATAATCTACAACTCTGACCATGGGGGCGTGATGGCCCGCAGCAAGCGTTTCCTTTACTCCAGCGGTGTGCACTGCCCGCTAGTGATTCGCATTCCTGAGAAGATGAAACACCTCTATCCGGGGAGTCGGCCGGGGACGACTGTAGACCGATTGGTCAGTTTTGTTGATATGCCGAAAACGTGGCTAAGCCTGGCTGGAGCGGAGATTCCCAACACTTTCCAGGGCGACGTTTTTCTGGGAGATGATACAGAACCTGAGCCCGAATATCATCTGGGCTTTCGCGAGCGAGCAGACGAGCGGCTCGACAATGTCCGACTTATGCGAACAAGCCGATATTCGTATCACAAAAACTACTACCCATTTGCCCCGGCAGGGCATCACCTAGCCTATCTTTGGAAGGCCGAATTGACACCCGCCTGGGAGCAGCACCATCGGGATGGCAAGACAAACGCGATTACAGGCCGCTTTTTCGAGCCTCGCGTTTCTGAAGAGTTTTATGACAACCAAAGCGACTTCGACAATGTACACAATTTGATTGGCGTCCCTCTTCATCAGGAGCGGATTGCCGAGCTGAGAGCCGCTCTGCGTGCGAAACAGCTCGAACTCCGGGACTCTGGTCTATTGCCGGAAAAAATGCGAGAGCGACGGGCAGTTAAAAACAATCTCACCATTTACGAAGTGGTTAGAGACGATAATCTGTATCCACTTGAATCTTACATTGACGCTGCTGATCTGGCTCTAGAGCGTGACCAATCGAATCTGAAGACTTTTATAAAGTGGATGTCGAGCGACGACGAAGGCATGCGTTGGTGGGCGATCGTCGGCCTGCGTTTGCTCGATGAAGGGGCCCGTCGAACGAATGGGGTCCTAAAGCGAGCCCTTATGGACGAGTCTCACGAAGTCCGCATGATGGCGGCCTGGATATTGATTGACTTGGGACAGCACGATCAAGCGTTGGCGACTTTGGACGAGTTGGTATTTGAAGGCACTCAAAACGAACCGATGCTGCACAATGTCATCGACTGGATCGGGGAACCTGCCTTTCCACTAGTGAAAAAATATCTAGACAATGGAGGTAGTCGCGAGGGCCGTTACGGTATCAGTATTTTTGCTCGTATTGCCCAGGTAGAAGGTTGGTAGCGAGGCATTTTATTCACCAACGAGCTCATCCCAAACTGCTTGTATCTCTTTTCTGGCTACGACAGCGTCGTGCCAAATGTTGGGAAAACAGTTGAGAGCGTAGCCCGATCCCTTTGGGCCGAGTTCCACGACAGCCCAGAGGTTTTGTCCAGGTTGGGGCCCTGCTAACCATGTATCTAGGGCTGGGCGTAGAAAGTAATCTCGCCAGGCTATAAAGTCTAGGTCTAGGTCTCCGCTCCCGTTTGTGACAGGAGTTTGACAATGCGATCCCGTAAATGTGCGAAAGTGGACAAGTTCGCTGGACTGGAAGAGATCGACTCGGTATCCCGAGAGGCGGCTCCAAAAATCATCCGGTCTAAGGTGTTTGACGATGGCCGGATGGGAATAGTCGAAATTAACGCGTAGAGTCTTATCGTAGCGGCGTTTGTATTCATCGACCAATGCTAGACCTTTCTCGGGCGTTTCGGTAGCCGTATCGCGATGCCATTCTATCGCTGGCTTGAGCCCTAAGGATTCTCCGTATTGAAGGGCTGCTCGAGCTATCTCGACGGCTTCTGGAATAGGGGTGTCGTGGTCGCAGAGCTGGATATTGACATGGACACAGCCGGAATTGTGGAACCGGTCAAGCTTGGGTTCGACCTCCTCGGCACTCCCAATATCAACCATTCCGATGAGCGTTAGGCCGCTCTTCTGGCAAGCCTCAATGGTTGTTGAATTTGCTCCTGCGCTGAATCCAACAAATCCGGCGTCTTTGGCTTCCTGCGTTTTGCGGTCCATCGGCCACTCGTCCGATTCCGACGGGTGCCGCAAGAGAGACCATTCTGCGGCGCAGAGATTGAGTCTAGGTTTTGACATGCGGGTCGCATTTCAGGTCTGTTGGGCGCCTATGTCAAAACCTATGAAGCTTCGTATTATGCTCCTCCCAAGATCATAGGCTCTACTCGGCCCATTCGATATCGGCACCGATTTTGCGGAGGTTTTCCGCAAAGTAGGGATGGGCTCGGCGAATCGGATCGGCTTTGCGGACGATGCTTTTACCTTCAATGCTGGCGGCCATCATGTATAAAGCTACAGCGGCTCGAATGATATAAGGCGGTTCAACGGATGCCGGGCGCAAAGGGCGATTGCCGAAAATGATAATCCGGTGAGGGTCGCTCATGACCGCGTGGGCTCCGAACTTGGTTAGTTCTGGAAGCCAGGAAAAGCCGCCTTCATAAACTTTATTCCAGAAGTGCATGACGCCATCGGCTTTGGTCGCCAGAGCTATCATCAGCGGAAGCAGGTCTACCGGAAAGGAAGGCCAGGGCGCCGCTTCGATTTTCGGAAGCAGATTTGTCGTATAAGGTTGTTGAATACGAAAGGATTGATTGGCCGGACAGACTGCAGTATCCCCTTCATGATGGATCTTGATGCCGAGCTTGGCGAAGCTCCTCTCGATCAAATCGAAGTGCTGGGGCGTGGAATCGCTCACTTTCACATTACCACCAGTGATGGCACCAAGAGCGAGAAAGGTGGCAATTTCATGATGGTCTGATGAGATGCGGGCGTTGGCGGCACCCAAGGCGCCTACGCCCGAAACCCTTAACACGCTTGTGCCGATTCCTTCGATTTTGGCTCCCATGGATTCCAGAAAGTGGCAGAGGTCCTGGACATGGGGTTCGCTAGCCGCATTGGTCAGCGTCGATTGACCCTTAGCTATCGATGCGGCCATGACGAACGTCTCCGTGGTAGTGACGGACATATAGTCAGCCCAATGCTCGGCTCCAGAGAAACCTTCATTGGTTGAAATCTGCAATTCGCCATTGTGGGTGATATCCGCCCCTAGATGCTCTAGAATTTCGAGGTGCGGGTCGAGTTCCCGAATTCCCAGGGCGCAACCCTTGGGGTTGGAATCGAGGTTTATGCGATTAAAGCGGTAGAGAAGGGGTGCGAAAAGCAGTACGGAGGAGCGCATCCCTTGAGGAAGGTCGTTCGAGTCGAAGGAATCGGTAAGGTTGGAGTGATCCAACCGAATGGTCTTGGCCTCGCGATTCCAGTCGATTTGCGAACCGATTTGCCGAAAAAAGGCGACGAGCTTTTCAATATCGGTAATTGCCGGGACGTTGCTCAGTTCGATGGGTTCAGAGGTGAGCAGGCTCGAGCAGAGGATAGGCAGCGCTGCATTCTTGTTTCCAGAAGGAGCTATTCTTCCGCTAAGGGGCTTTCCGCCATGTACGATTAGATCTGCCATAGTAAAATCAAGGCAGAGATTCGGATCCCTCTAGCAGATTTTCAACGCCAATATTCTGGTGGGCTTGCCCGCCCTAGAGCGGAAGGGACCAATAAAGGTTGATATTTGACTGTTTATTATCATGAACGAGCTCTCCCGACATTAAGGTCTTGCCAGGTGATCGGGCTAAAACTCCACCATTACATTAAAACCAAATATTCACGAGGATCCCGATCCCTAGGACGGGCACCCGCAATGAAAACGATACCAGAATTCCTACGTCGGAAAGCGGCAGGGGCGCCAATCACCATGGCGACCTGTTATGATGCGGCTACCGCCAAGATATTGAACGACACGAGCGTGGACGCCCTTTTGGTTGGCGATTCCTGCGCCATGGTAGTCCATGGATTTGACAGCACTATCCATGCGACGGTGGAAATGATGGCAGGTCATACGGCCGCGGTTCGCAGAGGTTCAACTGACAAGGTCATTATAGCGGATTTGCCGTTTCTTTCTTACCGAGGAAGCGAAGACGCCTCAATTCAAGCAGTCTTAACCCTAGTGCGGGCGGGAGCGAACGGATTGAAAGTCGAACGCTGCAAGGGCAACACGGAGTTGATTACTCGACTCGTTGAGACAGGAGTTCCGGTCATGGGTCATCTGGGAATGACACCTCAGTCGGTGAATGAATTTGGCGGATTCAAAATGCAGGCCAAAGATGGGCGAGCCGCCCAGACCTTGCTTGAAGAAGCTCTAGAGCTGGAGGAAGTCGGTTGTTTCTCCATAGTTTTAGAATGTATTCCAGCATCCGTGGCGGAACGAGTTACTGATGCCCTTGAAATCCCGACCATCGGTATTGGAAGCGGTCCTTCTACTTCGGGCCAGGTGCTCGTGATCAACGATATATTGGGACTGGACTCGAAGTTTCAGCCACCTTTTGCCCGTCGGTACATGGATGGAGATCAGATGATCGCCCGGGCGGTAGAGGGCTATTGCGAGGATGTGCGAGAAGGTGAATACCCGAGGGAAGGAGAGTTTCGTCCATGATCCCAGTATTTCGTGAAATCCAAGAATGGTCGTCCCTTCGGGATGGCGCGTTTAACGGTAAAACGGTCGGATTCGTGCCGACAATGGGCGGCTTGCATGAAGGGCATTGCTCGTTGATTCGGCGATCGCTTGCGGAGAATGATGTTACGGTTGCTAGTATCTTTCTTAACCGCAACCAGTTCAACAGCGCGGCGGATTTCGAATCCTATCCTGCGAATTTCGAACAGGACCTGGCCCTCCTTCAAGACTTGGGTATCGATGCCGTCTTCGCTCCGCACTACGAGACGATGTATCCAGATAATTTCACGTACGTCGTCAAAGAAACGTCTGAATCCAAACCAATGGAGGGGGCTGAGCGGCCTGGCCACTTTGATGGAGTCCTCACGGTGGTATTAAAGCTATTGAATGTCTTGGGTCCGGATCGAGCCTACTTCGGAGAAAAAGACTATCAGCAACTTAGATTAGTGAAAGGAATGGTTCGGGCGTTTTTTCTCTCCGTGGAAATCGTCGCCTGCGAAACTGTTCGAGCTAATGATGGTTTAGCGTTGAGTTCCCGAAACCGTAGACTATCGCATCACGCTCGGGCTTTATCGTCTAAGTTTCCTCAAATACTGAATACGGCCGCAGACCCCGAGGAAGCGATACGCGAGCTGGAAAAAGCGGGGTTCGATGTTGAATATGTAGAGGACAAGGATGGTCGACGATACGGGGCGATTCGATTAGAAGGAGTTCGCCTAATCGATAATTTCACTTTGCGGAGCCTGAGAAAAGTTGGGGGATGAATCGATGAATTTGTGTATCGACGTTGGGAATTCCCAATTGCATGGAGCTGTCTACGGAGATTCGGGAAAGTTGCTAATGCAGCTGCGTAAGGAGTCTTCCCACCGGGTTTCCAGCGACGAGATGGGGCTGTTCCTGGTTTCCGCTCTAAGAGAAAAGGGGTTCGATTCGGGTTCGATTGGCCGTATCGGTATCAGTTGCGTTGTACCGGAGGAGACACACACCCTTCGTGTAGCTTGTCGAGATTATTTCAATACAGAGCCTCTTTTTTTGGAGGCCGGGGTTAAAACTAAGCTTAAGATTAAGACAAGAAACCCTCTCGAAGTTGGTGCAGATCGTATCGCAAACGCG
>DKNL01000164.1 GCA_002474325.1 Opitutales bacterium UBA7389 | reverse complement strand
GTAAGCTCACACCTTAACCAATTTTCAAAGTCGCGAGGCTTTGTGATTACGGGGACCAGCCTTTCCACACGGGGAGGCTGGTTTTGCGTTTCATTGGTGCTTGAATCAAGCCGATATTGTTGATTGTATCGAATATCGAAGGATTCGAAGTTTCAATGGTTACGGAATGAGCGACAGAGCTGAAAGACGGATTTTTACAGGGAAGATACCACTGAGTATGTTATTTTTCATCGCTGCAGCCATACAGCTATTTTCGGCTGAAGAGATCCCTTCGCCATTTGAAAGAGTTAAAGCGGCTCCGGCTCAGGAGACGACAACTGCCAAAGTGGCCCCTTCAAGATTGGACCAGATGGAGTTTACGGGTTTAATGGCGATCGGATCGGATGTTACCATTTCCCTTTACGATTCCAAGACGAAAGAAAGCGTCTGGGTGCCCCTAGATGGATCGGAAGATGGTTTTGCCGTCAGCGGTTGGGATGAGGCAGATGGAATCATATCCGTTTCTCTCAATGGAATCACCAAGGAGATCGCTATAAACGAAAACGAGATCATTACCCTAAAGCAGGCTGCTCCCACTCGTAGCGTGGCGGACAAAACTGCCGCCCCTAAAAAGCCCGTTCGTGTCAAAGACCCGGAAACGCTCAAGAAAGAAGAGGAAGCAAGGCAGTTCGTTAGCAACATCCTCGCTAATGGCATGAGACAGCGGGAAGAATTTCGCCGGTCCAGAGAAGCTCGAATCGCTGGGGCCAGAAACAATTAGATCGGTAACGCTTTAGGCGGATTGTAAGTATCTGCCGATTTTCGACTTTGAGTCGATTTTGGATTAAGGTCTTCTACCGATTGAGCCCTGATTTTGCTTTAGTTCTCCCCTAACCATTCGATTATGGCTTGTGTTCGCAAATAACGTATCAATAAATCAGGATATGTTGATATTATGAGCTAAGCGGCTCATCTAGCGATCAAATCACTAATTGAATATGGCCAAAAAATGCGTATTTTCCTCGGAGTCGGTTGCGGAGGGGCATCCGGATAAAGTGTCGGACTACATCTCCGACAGCGTCCTGGACGCTTGTCTCGCCCAGGATCCCCAGAGTCGGGTGGCCTGTGAGACTCTAGTTAAGAGCAACCAGGTTGTTCTCGCTGGCGAGATCGCCACCAAAGCGAAGCTGAACTACGAGGAGATTGTCCGCCAAGCTATCCGTGATATTGGCTATGTGAATGACGACGACGTATTTCACGCCGACAAGGTTTTCATAACGAATAACTTAACCAGCCAGTCTCCGGACATCGCCCAAGGGGTCGATGCCCGCAAAGCTAAGGACAAGGATACGGCTGAGCAGGGCGCTGGCGACCAGGGTATTATGTTCGGCTACGCGTCTAACGAGACCAAGGAGTTGATGCCTGCAGCAGTCATGTATGCCCACCATATTGGTCGGGAAATCGCCAAGATTCGGCATGCGGGGCGGCAAGCGAAATGGCTTCGCCCTGACTGCAAGTCGCAGGTGTCTATTCGATACGAAGGCAATAAGGCTGTGGAGATAACGGCGGTTGTGATATCCACCCAGCATACGGATGATGTTCGCCGCAAGGACATCGAGAAGTTCATGATCGAGAAAGTGATCAAGCGGTGCCTGCCAAAAAGATTACTGACCAAGAACACGGAGTTTTTGATCAATCCTACGGGCCGATTCGTGATTGGCGGACCGCAAGGAGATGCTGGGTTGACCGGCCGCAAGATCATTGTGGACACTTACGGTGGAGCTGGTCATCATGGTGGTGGAGCGTTTTCTGGCAAGGATCCGTCCAAGGTGGATCGATCGGCGGCCTACATGTGTCGTTGGGCGGCCAAGAACATTGTGGCTGCAGGCCTTGCTGATAGAGCAGAATTGCAAGTCGCTTACGCGATTGGACATCCTGAGCCTGTATCCATTTCTGTAGATACGTTTGGGACGAGTAATGTAGATGAGGAAGCGATTGAAGCGGCTGTTGCCAAAGTCTTTGATTTCAAGCCTGCCGGAATCGTGAAGCAGCTTAAGCTGAAAAGGCCGATCTACAGATCGACAACGAACTACGGACACTTCGGAAAAGACGAACTAACTTGGGAACAGACGAACAAGGTGACCGCCTTGAAGAGAGCGATTAAGCAGCTAAGCAAATAAACTTGTAGGGAATAACATGAGCGATACACAAACTTTGGATTATAAAGTTGCCGACATCTCGTTGGCTGATTTCGGCCGCAAAGAGATAGAGATAGCTGAGCAGGAAATGCCTGGCTTGATAGCTATCCGAGACAAGTACGCAGTTGAAAAGCCGCTTCAAGGAGTTCGGATTATGGGCTCCTTGCACATGACGATTCAAACAGCGGTCTTGATAGAGACCTTGGTGGCGTTGGGCGCCGACGTGCGCTGGGTAAGCTGCAACATCTTTTCGACCCAGGATCACGCGGCCGCTGCCATAGCCAAATCGGGCGTTCCTGTCTTCGCCTGGAAGGGCGAAACACTGGAGGAGTATTGGTGGTGCACCGATCAAGCTCTCAGCTTTCCAGGAGGCCTGGGGCCTCAATTGATAGTCGATGATGGAGGGGATGCGACGCTTCTAATCCACAAAGGTTTTGAGTTGGAAAACGGCAGCGATTGGGTTGATTCGGATTCCGGATCCGAAGAAGAGCAGATAATAAAAAATCTCCTCAAGAAAATCCACGCTGATAACCCAAATCGGTGGAAAGGCACGGTCTCCGATTGGAAGGGCGTATCCGAAGAAACGACCACGGGCGTGCACCGACTCTACCAGATGATGGAGAATGGCAGCTTACTGGTGCCAGCCATCAATGTTAACGATTCCGTTACCAAGTCTAAATTCGATAACCTGTACGGTTGCCGCGAATCGCTGATCGACGGGATCAAGCGGGCAACCGACGTTATGACTGGCGGCAAGGTGGCAGTGGTTTGTGGATACGGAGATGTTGGTAAGGGATGCGCTCAAGCTCTCGTGGGCATGGGAGCTCGTGTGATCGTTACAGAGATCGATCCGATCTGTGCTCTGCAGGCGGCCATGGAAGGTTTCGAGGTTTGCCCGATCGAGGACACACTTGGCAGGGCGGACATCTATGTGACTACAACAGGCAACAAGGATATCATCCGTGTCGAGCATATGGAGAAGATGAAAGACGAAGCGATCGTCTGTAATATTGGTCACTTCGATAACGAGATCCAAGTTGACAAGCTGAATGCTTACCAAGGCATTGAGATAGATGTTATTAAAGACGAGTCACAAGGGGCCGTTGACAAGTACACTTTCCCGAGCGGTAACAGTATTTACATGTTGGCGAAAGGGCGCTTGGTTAATCTTGGCTGTGCGACTGGCCATCCATCGTTTGTGATGTCGAATTCTTTTGCCAACCAGACCTTGGCCCAGATCGATCTTTGGAAGAATAAAGAAACCTATAGGCCAGGGGTTTACTTGCTCACGAAAGCCCTCGATGAGGAAGTGGCTCGATTGCACTTGGAGAAGATCGGCGTCAAGTTGACGACGCTGACCCAAGAGCAAGCGGATTACATTGGCGTCAAGGTCGAAGGACCTTACAAACCAAGCCATTACCGGTATTAAAACGGGTGCTGCCTCTATTTACGAGGCTCCGCTCGATCAGCGGGGCCTCTTTTCTTCAAGTAGAGCCTGATTGCGGATTGGGGCGGGGGGGCTCGGCTTCAGCCTTCGCCAAGGCTATGGCTAGACAAGCGGGCCCCCATTTTTTCGAATTTGGGAGGATAGAGCCGTTCCTCCCTGCCTTTCGGCATTTGGTCCAAGCTGCCATTCACATCCGATTGCTATTTACGCGGCGAGCGGATTCGGGCCAATACAGGCGAAAAGCGGCAACCAACGTTGGCAGGGGTTGTCATAAGGAACTTTGAACTTTTGTTTTGTGCGGATAGCTGTCTAGTTTCCGTCTATTACAATTTGAAATGTCGACACAGTCTATAGACGCCTCCAACAGCCCGCTCGATCCGGCTCAAGCGACGCAAGTTAACCAGCTAGCTACTCAGCTATCTCAAGCTCAATTGACTTGGGTGGCTGGCTACTTGACGGGTCTCAGCGCTTCGGGGCAAGGAGCGGCTGTCCCGGCGGCGGCGGGCGATGATGGGAAGTTAACAATTCTTTACGGGTCCCAGACGGGAAACGCCAAGGGTGTCGCAGCCGCTTTGCTTGAAGAAGCGAAGGCCAAAAATCTTCCCGTGGAGCTGGTCTCTATGGGGGATTTCAAGCCCAAGAGGCTGAAGTCGACCACTCATTTGGCCCTTTTAGCCAGTACGCACGGAGAAGGAGATCCTGCGGATGATGCGGAGATATTACACGAATTGCTGGGCAGTAAAAAGGCGCCGAAGCTGGATGGGTTGAAGTATGCGGTTCTCTCCTTTGGGGACACCAGCTACGAGTTTTTCTGCCAGACGGGCAAGGATTTCGACGAGCGATTGGCCAAGTGCGGGGCGGAGCGGATCCTGGATCGAGTCGACCTCGATGTTGAATTCGAAGACCAAGCGAAAGCTTGGAACAGCCGTGTTTGCGATACCTTTGGACCGTTGCTAGAACAGTCGCGGTTTTCTGCCTTCAGCCAAGTGGGAGCGGTGGCTAAGCAATCCAGTGTTGAGTACGATAAAAATGACCCCTTCGAAGCTACATTACTCGTCGGACAGAAAATAACTGGACGCAATTCGGTTAAAGACATTCGCCATATTGAGATTGATCTTTCCGAATCTGGAATTCGCTATCAGCCGGGTGATGCGTTAGGCGTGTTTTTCAAGAACGATCCGGAATTAGTAGCGGATGTTCTGAGGGCTCTGGAAATCGACCCAGAAGAAAGAGTCGGAGAGCGAACGGCGAGAGAGGCGCTGCGGGAGAATTTCGAGTTGACCAAACTGCACTCGACTTTCGTCAAGCAATACGCGGAGACGATCGGTAGCGATGAGCTTATCAAAGTTGCCGGAGACAAGGCGATTCTGAAAGAATACACGTCAGATCGTCAGCTAGCCGACGTTGTCAAACAGAATCCGGCCAAGCTAGAAGCGGAAACGTTTTTCTCTTTACTACGGAAGCTCACGCCGAGGCTGTACTCAATCGCATCCAGCCAGGCTGAGGTGGACGAGGAAGTGCATCTAACTGTGGCGGTGGTCGAATACGAGGCCCATGGCGAAACGCATTTGGGCGGAGCCTCGGGCTACCTCTGCCGACGCCTTCAGGAGGGCGACCCGGTAAAAGTCTTCGTTAAGGGCAACGATAATTTCCGTTTACCGGCTGACCCGGAGGCCCCCATCATTATGATCGGACCGGGTACGGGTATCGCCCCATTCAGGGCGTTTCTGCAGGAACGGGCTGCCAACGAAGTCGACGGCGACTCCTGGCTATTTTTCGGGGCCCCGAATTTTACGGAAGACTTTCTATATCAGACGGAATTGCAGGACTATTTCAAGAAAGGTCAGCTCAAGCGTCTCGATCTGGCGTTCTCCCGGGACCAGGATTACAAAATCTATGTTCAGAATCGTCTTCGCGAACGATCCGAAGAGCTTTGGCGATGGATCGAACGCGGGGCCCATATCTACGTTTGCGGGGACGCCACGCGAATGGCCAAGGATGTGCAAGACGCGTTACTGGCGATTTTCGAAGAGCAAGGTCAGCTTTCCTCGGAGCAGGCGAGCGAATTTCTCAAGCAGTTGAGACGCGACAAGCGTTACCAAAGAGATGTTTACTGATGAGCGAGGCGAAGAAACTTAGTCCGAACGAGGGAATCAAAAGCCGTAGCCATTTCTTGAGGGGTACAATCCTGAATGGCTTGGCAGACGCTACGACGGGTGGCTTAGCGGCCGACGACACGCAATTAACCAAGTTTCACGGCTTTTACCAGCAGGACGATCGCGATTTACGCAGCGAGCGAAAGAAGGGAAAACTGGAACCGTTGCACAGTTTCATGCTTCGGGCTCGCGTACCCGGAGGCGTCATACAGCCAAAGCAATGGCTAGCGGTGGATGAGATCGCCCGCGAGCTCACCATTTTTCAATCGATACGCATCACTACGCGTCAAACTTTTCAGTATCACGGCATCCTGAAACGCAATATAAAGCATTTGATTCAAAGTTTGGGCAAGGAGATGCTAGATTCGATAGCGGCTTGTGGTGACGTTAATCGGAATATACTCTCGAATACGAATCCTCTTGAATCGGAGTTACATGGTCAGGTGCATGAATACGCTGTCAAGATCAGCGAACACCTGTTGCCCCGAACCCGGGCCTACCAAGAGATTTGGCTCGATGAAGAAAAGGTGGTCAGCAACGAAGAGGAGGGCGAGCCCATATACGGATCGACCTATCTGCCTCGCAAATTCAAGATAGCCCTAGCAATCCCGCCTCATAATGATGTGGATCTCTACGCCAATGACCTGGGATTTGTAGCCCTATCGGAGAACGGAAAATTGGTTGGCTTCAACGTATTCGTAGGGGGCGGCATGGGAAGCACTCACGGAGACAAGGCGACTTATCCTCAAATTGCTCGTGGCCTGGGATTTATATCCCCTGAGGATGCGATCGCCATATCGGAAGCGGTGGTAACCGCGCAACGCGATTTCGGCGACCGGAAGAACCGCAAGCATGCTCGTCTTAAGTATACCGTTGACGACATGGGTGAAGATGCCTTTCGAGTTGAGGTGGAGAGGCGTTCTGGAGTTGAGTTCCAGGCAGAGCGCCCGTTCGAATTCACGATGCACAGCGACCGGCTAGGCTGGGTGAAGGGGCTCAAGGACAAATGGAATTTAACGCTTTTCATTGAGAATGGTCGAATTTGGGACAGAGACAATAAGCGTTTTATGACTGGGTTGCGTAAAATCGCCGAGATCCATGAAGGCGAATTCAGAATGACGGCGACGCAAAACCTGATAATCGCCAATGTCCCTGAAGCAAAAAAAGAGCAGATCGAGTCATTGGCCTGTGAATACGGATTATTTGGCGAAACGTTAAGTGGGCTTCGTCGCAATAGCATGGCTTGTGTTGCCTTACCCACTTGCGGATTGGCCATGGCGGAAGCGGAACGCTACCTGCCAGACTTGGTTTCGAAGATAGAAAGGCTCTTGGCGAAACGCGACCTTGCGGATGAGCCTATTGTGATCCGCATGACGGGTTGCCCGAATGGTTGTGCCAGACCTTTCTTAGCGGAGATCGCATTTGTGGGCAAGGGCCCAGGTAAGTACAATTTCTATCTTGGTGGCGATGGCGTCGGCACGCGCTTGAACAAGCTCTACAAGGAAAACGTAGGAGAGGATGTCATCCTCGAAGAAATGGATCGCTTGTTTTCGGCTTACGCCAAAGAGCGGCAAACGAACGAGCGATTCGGCGATTTCGTTATTCGGAAAGGCGTGGTCAAAGCGACAGTTGAAGGTCGCGATTTCCACGGTTAGGTGGATTGCGCTTGGGGGCTGGTTAGTCTCTACCGCTGTCGGTTGCCCTGCGGAATTTCGTTGAGTCCCAGCGTGCTCACCCCAGATTTTCCCCAGATGCAGTCAAGAGATCAAGCTTTCGAAAAGCTCAAGAGCCACATCCGGGATAATCCTTATCCGGGCAGAGGCCTGGTAATAGGAAGAAGCCATGGCGGAGACAGCTGGCAGCAGGTGTACTTTATCATGGGGCGGAGTCCGAATAGCCGAAACCGTCAATTCAAGGTGGATGACCGCGTCCTGGAAACGCAGCCATTCGATGCCTCCAAAGTGGAGGATCCGTCGTTGATCATTTACGAAGCGATGTTGGAGCTCGATGGAAAATTCCTGGTTAGCAACGGAGATCAGACGAGAACGGCATTCGAGGGGCTAAGGGCGGGCAGGTCATTGCGAGAGGCTCTGAGCGAACGCGAGAGAGAGCCGGATGCCCCGAATTATACGCCTCGAATCACTGGTATGCTAGATGTTGGCGGAGATGAGGTCTCGATAGCCCTAAGCATATTGAAGGCGAATCGGAGCGACCCAACCTACACGGATCGCTGCTATTATTATCCCAGCCTCCCCAGAGCGGGAGAAGGGTATGCATTGACGACTTACATGGGTGATGGAAATCCGCTGCCTTCATTCGAGGGGGATCCTCTCGTT
>DKNL01000316.1:3652-17293 GCA_002474325.1 Opitutales bacterium UBA7389 | reverse complement strand
AAGCGCCATCCTCTCCAGAAAAGCACTCTGCAATAAGGCCTGTCAATATTTAGTGTTCATGAACACTAAATATTTAGAGAAGGTTTGGTCCTCGAGATTCTCTAAATCTTGTAACGCCACCATTGCCTTGTTCTCATCCTACCGACCGCTGAATGACAGCGGGTGACCCATGAGCGCTTGGCAAAATGAATTGAGACGGCAATCCTACAGCCGGTCCTTCATCTGGAAAACTGCCATCGCCATAATCTGTTGCGGACTGGTGGCGGGGGCGATCGTAGATCGCCTTACCGGCTCGAAAGCGAACAGGCTCTCTCAGCGATTAGCCATCGAGTTCATGACTCCCGAGAACCCCTACTCTGTCGGCTCACGCGAGCGATCGGGGGAACTTCCAGAATTACTGATTTCCCAACTCGAAGACGACAGCTTTACAATCGAAGCATTTCTCTCCCTGAGCCCCCATTGGAAAACCCACGCCAGCGGGAATCTCGCCGAGATCGAGACCTACCTGGAGAAACGCTTTCCGGCAGAAACCGCTCAAATGCTGGGCGACTACCTGGCATCCCTAGACGGTTCGGAAAATCCGCGTCGCCAAAAGCTGGAATCTCTAGCCTCAGAAGACCCATCCCCTCGCTACGCCAACCGTCTGCTCGGAGAAATTGAGGCTGGCAATCGCTACTACTTCCGAGCCTACCCTTACTTCAGGACAGAAGGCGATGCCTTCGACGAAGCCCGACCCTCTCGAGAACGAGCTGTTAACATGCTGCTGCTGGATGATGATTTCGAAGAACTGCAGACACTTGTCGATCGACCCGAATACAACGAGTTCCTGTCCACCCGCATGCGCCTGGAAATCGCAAAGCACCAGCGGAACTGGATCGAGGTCGCCAAGCTGCTACCTTTAGAACGGATTTCTAATTTCGACCTTCGCATGGCGATCATCGCCGCCATCACCACCCTCGTCTGGGCCGCCATTCTTTTTCGCCTGGGCCAGTTCAATTCCTGGGCTAGTCGTGTAGGCGGGCTTTGCGGGCTAGCCTTCGTCGCTGGCACCTTAAGTACTTTGCCCACGCTTCTTCTTGTTCTAATTGAAGATCTCTATGTTGGGTATCAGCCTGATGGAGACATCGTTCGAACTATCGCTTTTTTCATTGGCGGAGTGGGGCTGCGCGAGGAGTTTTGCAAGTTGCTTCTCTTTCTACCCTTCGCTATTCGGCTGACCAAACGAGGGGATGAGCGGGAATCGCTCATTATCGCCAGTTTCGTCGGGCTCGGCTTCGCCGCGGAGGAGAACATCGGCTATTTCTCCCAATCTCTTGCCACCGCCGCACCTGGGCGCTTCCTCACCGCCAACTTCTTCCACATCGCCCTAACCGGTATGGGAGGCCTCTATCTCTGCCGAGCTATTCGCCGGGGCAACTACAATGATTTTCTCTACATATTCGGAATCCTCATCGTAGTGCATGGCCTCTACAACACAATGCTCTCCTTGCCCCAGTTCGAGATTGGACCCTTTTTTGCCATGATGGTGTTCATCCTTCTCTCGATGCAGTATTTTCGAGAGCTCTATTCCACAAGCGCCCAAGCAGGGAGCGGATACAGCCTCAGCTTCCTCTTTGTATCTGGGATGAGCCTGATTCTAGCGACCTTGATCATCTTTCAGTCTTCTCAAGTCGGCCTAGGGCTCAGCTTAAGGCTAATAGCCTCGGAGGCCATCGGGAGCGCCCTCATCGCTTTTATGTTCTTCCGGGAGTTCAACGAGTCGTTAGAGGCTTGAATCGATTGACCAAAAAGAAGCAAACGCATCTCAACTATTACCCTCGCCCGATTCCTATACACTCGGTAACCCCAACCTGAAGAGTCAGAATTCTTTGTGCACTGAATAAGCAATCGATGAAGCTTGAGCTACCCTGAGAACAGGGCTTCAGCCAAAGCCTCGTCTGAATCAAGCAAATGGATCACCGCACTTATGGAGTGTCGACTACCGCCGATCGCAGCATCAAAGTGGGCCACTCCCGCCTCTAAGTTCAACTGGCATCGGGCAGCGTTTTCGTTTTCGTAGACGAAACGGATCTCCGCTTCTTCACTCTTCCCAAAAACGATTTCAAACCAATCCCGTTTCGAGTTTTCTACGCAATTCTGGCAATCCTCTAATACACTTTGTATCCACTGCATCAGGGCACGCAACTCGGCGTTCAGGCTATCAGGCGTATCGACTTCGATAGCGGTCAGTCCTTCAAGAATACGGTCCACCGGAAAGGCACTGAAGAATTGCCCAATGGACTGGCGCAGGGAAAGCGTCCGGGCAAATGCCAGATCATGAATAATCTCCGGTTTCGGTACCTCCAATTCTTCCACAGCGTAAAGCTCGGCAGCAGTATCGACCACTACTCGATCCACATTCCCAAAAAACGACTGGTAATCGGAAAGCTTCTTTGGCGAATCGAAGCGATAAGGCCAATAGTAAGTGGGCAGATCGCTCTCTAGAAAGATGGAAATCTGGTCTTCCAGATATTGTTTCTCTTTAAGCGTGTATCCAAAAATAAGAGCTTCACAACAGCTCATATCCCCATGGCCATCACCAATGTAGCATTCGGAAAAGATCCTGCAGACGATCCCTTGCCCAGTAGCGTCCTCGTCTTTGGATGGACAAAGGGCCAGAATGCGACAGGGGTACCTTTTCGAAAAGCCGATCACGGACTGGAAGAGCTCCTGAGCATCCACAACCGAGGCTTCAAAGCCGAAGTGCAATATGAAGTTCATCCGCGACGCCCGGAACTCCGACGGAGATCGAGATTGCTCCGATGAAGGCGGGGCGTTCCACATATCGGACAACGACACCAATGCATCACCCACTGGAACCTCGATTCCAGGGAGCGATCCGTAGATCTCATTATGCTCTGTCGCTAATAAGCCCGCCATCGGTCACTCAATTTAGCTTTAAGGCCGGCGCCACTGATGCCCATTATCCCAAAGGAGGCGATCCGAGGCCAAGGGTCCCCATGAGCCCGATACATAAGACTCCATCCCTCTCTGCCCCTCGCTTGACCAAAATTCGTGGAGTGGGGTTATCAAGCTCCAGGACGTTTCCGTTTCGTCTCCACGAATGAAGAGCGTTCCGTCGGCGAGCATGGCATCGAGAACCAATCGCTCGTAGGCCTCGGGCGTATTCGAGCCGAAGGTGGCACTGTACTTGAAATGCATCTTGACCGGCTGAGTCCGGGTTTGCAGTCCAGGTATTTTGGCATTAAGCAATACCGTCGATCCTTCGTCAGGCTGGATCTGAAATACGAGCGAGTTCGATGCTAGATTGAACATCTCGTTTTCGCTAAACAAAGTGGATGGCGGTCGTTTGAACTGTATCGCGATTTCCGTGACACGTCGAGCCATTCGCTTACCCGATCTCAGATAGAAGGGCACGCCTTCCCAGCGCCAATTGCTTATATTGAGCCTTAATGAAGCATAGGTTTCGGTTTCCGAATTCGGAGACACTCCCTCCGTTTGACGATAACCTTTAACCTTCTCCCCATCCACCAAACCCTCCTTATATTGAGCCCGAACAACATCGCTACGCTCGTAATCCAAATCCAAGGGCTTGATCGCTTTGAGCAATTTCACTTTCTCATCCCGTATAGCCTCGGGGTCCAAGGAAACGGGCGGCTCCATAGCTGTCAGAGCAAGGAGCTGCATAGTATGATTTTGAATCATGTCTCGAGTCGCTCCACTCTGCTCGTAGTAGCCTCCACGCCTTCCCACGCCAAGCGATTCGGCAACGGTGATCTGGACATTGTCAACATACTGCCGATTCCATAGTGGCTCGAAAATGGAATTGGCGAATCGCTGCACTAGCAAGTCCTGAACAGTCTCCTTGCCTAGGTAGTGATCAATTCGATACACCTGCCGCTCTTGAAAAACGCCCTGAATGACCCGATTCAGATGGCGGGCTGACTCCAGGTCTTTGCCAAAGGGCTTTTCAACAACCACCTTGGTATGGTTATCGGAACGCTGATACCGAGTGGCCAGGCCACTGGCACCCAGATTCTCGATAATCGGTTCGAAAACCGATGGAGGTGTGGAAACGTAGAAAACGCTTTGGGTTTCCCGGCCTAACCCTTTTTCGATTTCGTCGATCTTCTTCTTGAGCGTCTTAAAGGCTTCCAATTCGTCGTAGCCGCCGCTGCAATAGTGAGTATTTTCCTCAATGCGATCCCAGATCTCCGCGTTGAGCGGGCGCCGAGAAAATTCTTCGATCGACTCTCTAGCTGATGTTCTGAAATCCTCAACAGGGATTGGTTTTCGTCCATAACCAATCAACGAAAAGTCGGCGGGAAGTAGATTATCCACAGCCAAGTTGTAGATGGCGGGCACGAGCTTGCGGGTACAAAGATCTCCAGACGCGCCGAAAATCGTAATTACTGTCGGCTGGGTGCCTCGATGCTTGCTGAGGCCCTTCAGAAATGGATGGCGTGTATCTTGAGACATACTTCTGGAATAAGCTAGAGTGGCATTCCAATGGGTTTCAAGGTGGTCTCCAGCCTAAGGCTTGTAAAGCGGATTGATATCAGGTTCCCCGAAACGTTTCCTTTCTGAAAGAGGGACATTTTCAAAGTGTCTGGCCGCGATGATCTGCCCTGATTCATGTTCTACTTCAACAACATCTAATCGAAAGGACATGGGGTGAGGCTTTAGCTTGGCAAGATAGGCCTGGCAGACGCGAAGCAAGGCGTCTTGTTTGCTCGGACTGATCGATTCGTAGCCGCCGACAAGAGCTCGCGTCTCAACGAAGACGAGGGCAAGACCATCATGGCAAACGAGATCGATCTCATCTTTTCCCGCTAGCCAATTCCGAGCGATAATTCGATAGCCTTTGGCCTTCAGGCGGCGTTCCGCCACTTTCTCGCCTAAGCGTCCTTTCACGCTCGTTTCTCGAGAGCCACTTCGGCGGTTGAACAATTTTCGGATCCAGGACAACACACTTTACCTTGAACGGATCCTAATTAGGCACCAAGGGAATCGTTTTGAACACCGAAACTATTGAATCCAACACTTTCGGTCCCTAAGTCCCGTCCTACGCCAAAGCCGGTTCTTTTTCTAAATGCAGCGTAACCAGATCCGAGTCTTCGTGTTCGGAATTGAATTTCATGGATACCACTTTGGACACGCCCTTTTCCTCCATGGTTACGCCATAAATCGCTTCAGCGGCTTGGATGGTTCGCTTATTGTGCGTTATGATTATAAACTGCGATTGAGTCCTGAACTGTTTGAGCAGTCCCGTGAATCGTCCAATATTCGATTCGTCCAATGGCGCATCCAGTTCATCGAGCAAGCAGAACGGACTTGGTTTAACCATGTAAATCGCGAACAATAGCCCCACTGCCGTCATGGTCCGTTGACCGCCTGAAAGTAGTGAGATGTTCTTCAATCTCGTTCCCGGAGGCTGGGCCACGATATCAATCCCGCTCTCCAGAACATCCTCCGATTCCATCAACCGCAAATCCGCTTTGCCTCCGCCAAATAATGACGTGAAGGTGTGTTTAAAATTAGCCTGGATCTGATCGAAAGTCTGGGAGAATTGCTCGCAAGACTTGGTGTTGATTTCCTCGATCGCGTCCACGAGCTTATCTCGAGATTCAATCAGATCGTCGTACTGCGTTTTCAAGAAATGATGGCGTTCTCTAAGTTCTCCATATTCCTCGATGGCATCTGTATTCACAGCCCCCATACCTTGAATGCGCTTACGGACCGACTGCACTTCGGACTTGATCTTGCTCCAATTCGTATCGTCCAAAGCCTCAAGCTCTTCTTCGCTTGGACTATCCGGCAAGGCATTCACCGGCTGGGAATCCTCCGAAGCGATTTCCTCCTCTGAATCTACTTCAACGCCATTCCCCGTTTCGATAGCCGTGGAAGAAGGCTCTTCCGATATACCTTCATCGGTATTCGAATCTTCGATATCAGTAGATCTGTCCAAATCCAACTTAGGCAAGTTAGGTACCGGTTGCCTCGCTTTCCAAATTTCCCACTTCCAATCGATTAATCGCAAATCAACCCCGTACTCACGTTCCATTTCCTCTTGAATGAATCCCAATTTAGAACGCTTTTCAGCCAAGCGTACCTGCCGATCATTCAAGCTCGATTTGAGGGCGTCTAGTTTTTCTCGGGCGTAGGTTTGTTCTTTCTCGAGAATGTTTACCTTATCCTCGATTGACGCTAGCGACTCGCGGTTCTTTTCTACCGCCGCTTTCGATTCCGCGATTTCACCAAAAAGAACCTCCCCGCGCTTCGAGCTTTCTTTGATCGCCTCCTTCTGTTCATCGATTTGGATATTCCACTGCTCAATGTCGGCACTCTTGGTATCCACCAATCGAATGAGCTCGCTTCGTCGCTGCTCAGTTTCGACCACGCCCTGCTCGAGCATATCCAGCTTCCTCTTTTTTTCCTGGAAATCGAATTTCGCCTGGGACAAGGCCTCCCGTTTGTCATCCCGTTCGCTACGCGTCTCAACGACGTTAGATTCGATCGCCACTAGCTTCTCCCGTACTTCCGCAATGCCCGAAAGATCCGATTGCAAGTGCGTTTTAACGGCTTCCAATTTTTCAGTGGAGCGAGCCAGCGACTCCTCCAACAATTCTCTCTCTCGCTGGGTACGCTCGATCTTGGACTTCTGGTCCTTGAGAGATCGCTCAGCATTTCCAGCCTCAGCTTGGAGACGTGAAAGTTCTTGATTCGTTTCGCCGATTTCACGACGGCATGTTTCCACCGACTTTTCCGCCTCTTCTAGAGACGCGTTCAATGCTTCGGCTTCATCCCGCGCTTTTTTTAAACCGACCTGGTCCTTATCGAGTTCTTTGGCTATTTTCTTAAGTTCGATTTCTCTCTGGAGGATACTTGAACTATTCGCTTTGCGAAAGCCGCCTGTCACGAGACCACGGCTATCGATGGATTCCCCTTTTTTCGAAGCAACCTGCAAAAACGGGAATTCCGAATTAGACTTCCACCAGCTAAGGAATTTCTCAAGATCATCCACGATATAGCAGGCATCCAGTACAGATTCGACAGGGCCCGCATCTTCACCAAGAGAGACAAATCGAGTTGCCGGCTCCAGCCAATCAGGAACTTTCGCGGGTTTTGACGCCGTTCCACTTTTATTAGGCAATTTCAGGCAAGCTTTACCAATCTCTCTTTTCTCCAGCTGTTTGAATATTTCGACAATCGTATCCGCGTCACTCACGGCCACCGCTTCAATCGCCGATCCAAGCAAGGACTCAATCGCCAATCCGTATCCATCTTTAATGGACAAATTGGACGCTATTGGCGAAAACGATCGCCCCGCCAGAGTGCCCTGCATGCGTCCTTTCATCAGAGCCTTGGATCCCTCGCCATACCCCTCCAGTTTCTCTTGCAGCTGCTGCAGCAGCTTTACTCGGGCCGATTTCTGTGCCACCACTCGATCGAGCTTTTGTATTTCGCCCTGAATCGCTCGGAAGCCATCTCGTCTTTCGCTAACCTGGCCCTGGCTCTTTGAAAGCTCCGTATCCAAGTTTTCCCTTCGGGTCTCCGCTGCTTCCACATCTTGATTGAAACTCTCGAATTCCGACTCAGCCTTGACAAAGCATTCCTCTTGCTCCTTGAATTCAACCGTCAACTGTTCCAGCCGATTGGATCCCGTCCCAGTCTCCACTTCGAGCGAGGACAACTGTTCGCGACAGTCTTGTAAAGCCGACTGTCCCTCTTCCAATCGGCTACGCAATGTTTGGATCTCCCGCTCCGACGATTCGAGCCTCGCTTCGATATTGGCAAGATCTCGGTTCCTTTCCTGAAAGACTTCGTCGGAACTACCAACGACATCGAGGTGAAGCTCTTTATCCGCAGAGTGGGACTCGAGACGATTGCCCAACTCTTCTATCTGGCTTTCAAACGAGCGGATCTCTTCCTGAGCCTGATCGATACGCTCCGTCATGGAAGTGATCCGAATCTCCGACATATGGGTTTGGTTCGCCGCCTGCTCTTTCGCGCTGCGAAGATCGAAAACCGCTTGCTGGGAATCCTGGATTTTCTGTATTAACGCCTGCCGTTCTTCTTTGTATAAAGTTAGACGCGACTCTTTCTGCTCCAAATCCTTTTGGTAGTCGTCCGCTTCGGACTGCAAGCCGCCAGCATCCTTATCGATATTGTCCAGGTCCGACTTTAAAGCTCCATATTGATAGGTATTATAAGCCACATCCAAATGCCGAAGCTTGTGACTTAGCTTACGATAGCGAATCGCCTTGGCAGCCTGACGCCGCAAGCTGCCAATCTGGCGATTGATTTCGGCGATCACATCGGTAACGCGATCCAAGTTCGTTTCCACTCTCGCTAATTTGTTGAGAGCTTCTTTACGCTGGGCCTTGTACTTGGAGATTCCCGCCGCTTCCTCGAATACCGCTCGCCGCTCTTCAGGCTTCGACGAAAGGATCTGGTCGATTTGCCCTTGAGCCATGACCGAGTAAGACGTCCTACCAACGCCCGTATCCATAAACAGCCGCTGTATATCCTTCAAGCGGCAATTCTTTCCATTGATGTAATAGTTGCTGCCCCCGTCCCGATGGACGCGACGAGTCAATTCGACTTCATTGAATTCCTGGCCCAGCTCTTTTTCGCAATCGGTCAGGATAATCGAGACTTCACAGATGTTGAGGGGCTTCCGCTTATCGGTTCCTTCGAAAATGACATCCTGCATTTTGCCGCCCCGCAACGCCTTGGCGCTCTGCTCCCCCAAGACCCAGCGAATCGCGTCCGCGATATTGCTTTTCCCGCATCCATTCGGTCCGACGACTACTGTCACACCCGGCTCGAAACGCAGATGGGTCTTATCGGCGAAGCTTTTAAATCCGTTTGCTTTTAATGAGCTAAGATACATGTAAGCCGACGAAAATGAACGCCCGCGTTGACCCCTGACAACCTCAAAGACGCCTTTGTGAATAAATCGAAGAATAAGTTGGGAACAACCTAGTTCAGTGCCCTAGGATATCGACGCTCATTCAGTCCACGATGCAGCAAGGCAGCATAGCAGCGTCCTCCATTCCGTGGATGATCTTCTTGTCCGGCGGACAGAAAGTCGCCAGGGCTCCAGCGAGGTCCGCTGAATTCCCATTGACAAAATAATAGGGATTCAATCGCAGTCTCCCCGACGCCTCATATACCTCGCCATTTTCGCTATATAGTGGATGGGAAAATCGTATGGATTTGCGAAATTCCTGAATAATGTGCAGATGGGAATCCGCCATACCACAAGCTTCTTCCAAGCCTCCATACCAGTCATCCTTGGAAACATCGCTGCCAATTACCACGCTACGCGATCCCCAGGCTGTTTCGTGGAATCCGGAGATTTTGAGAACTAGGTTACGCTCCTTCTGGCTGGCTTCAGCTAGATCCATCCAGTGATGGAGCGAACGCCCTTGGGCCTTTGGACCCTCTAAAACCGCCCCTGGAGGCAAGGGAGCAGGATCCACGATCCAAGACTTTGGAATCAAACCATCGAGAATCTTGCGCGAACTTTTAGGAATGCTCTCGTGCCAAAAATCCAGAAGGAGGTGATGGTGGTACAGGGCCATGGCTGCCTTCTCTTCGAAAAAAGGTCTCAGCGGCGGATCCAATGCTATCTCATCGTTTTCCCATGCTTCGATGACGTACTGGGCGGTATCGATATTTCCGAGATCGAAGAGCTCGAAAAAGCGGTAGACGACATCGATCTTTTCTGGATTCCCATCAATTTCAAAATAGAGTGCCCCACCCAACGGAAACACTTCTTCCATTCGCAAGCTGAACACGCGCTTGCCCTCCAGTTGAAGCTGCTCCGCCAGACAATCCATTTCCGGCTTATAAGTTGCGGATTCCTCGCTTACCAGGATGGCCACTACGGGGCTATCCTGGTCGGGAGCCATTGAAGCGAGACGCTTGTAAAAAGCCTGAGCCATCGCTCCGTTCCCCCCAATCATCGGATACTTTGAATCCTTTTCGTACAAGGCATTCAAATACGCCGTCAAACCGATCCCTCCAGGAACCGAATCGAGCTCGGTAATAGAAAACCCGTCGTCGGTAACTAGAAGATCGGGACGAATGACCGGCGGAATGCGCCCTTTTAATTTTTTGCTTCGGCTGACTTTTACCAACTCGCCGGGCTTGCCCCTATCTAAATACTCTGCAACCCAAGGAACCTGCACGTCACGATTGCGAAGCAGTTTCTTTCCGTCTGCAGAACGCGAATACAGAATTTCCAGGGCTTTGTAGAAATCCAAGCTGGCTTGACCGATCCGTCGCAGCTCTTCAACGATCTCCCCGGACAGTTTCCAAGGCTCCGGGGAACTTCTCCAGGTCTTGCCCTCGAAGAGCTCCCTCTCGGCAAAGGCATCTTTCAATTCGTTGAAATCCATTTTCGCTATTTCCTGTCCCAAACCGAGCCGCAGGCAAAGTCGGCTAATCGTCCACTTGGATTTCCTTATTGCGATGTCGAGGGGAACCCGCCCGAAGCCAAGCGTTGATAAAGAGATCGATATCCCCATCCATCACTGCCTGAACGTTGCCGGTCTCCGATCCCGTCCGTAGATCCTTAACCATCTGATATGGCTGAAACACATAGCTACGAATCTGATTTCCCCAGCCGATTTCACCCTTTTCTCCATAGACCTTTTCCATTTCCGACCGCTTTTCGTCCTCCATCTTTTCAAACAAACGGGCTTTCAGCATCTTCATTGCAGTCGATCGGTTTTTATGCTGGGACCGCTCAGTCTGGCATGCGGCCACAATTCCCGTCGGTAAATGGGTAAGCCGAACCGCTGAATCGGTCTTGTTTACATGCTGCCCGCCTTTGCCACTGGCCCGATAGGTATCCTCCCTGATGTCTTTTTCATCAATCTCGATTTCGACATCATCTTCGATCTCCGCTACCACATCGACTGCGCAAAACGATGTGTGGCGGCGAGCATTGGAATCGAACGGGCTGATACGTACGAGACGATGAACTCCGCGCTCAGCGTTGGCGTAGCCGAATGCATTCACTCCTTCGATACGAATGGTAACTTTAGACAAACCAGCTTCTTCACCAGGCAGAATGTCTACAATTTCGGTTCTAAAGCCACGACGCTCGGCCCAGCGCATGTACATGCGAAAAAGCATATCCGCCCAATCGCAAGATTCGGTCCCACCCGCTCCCGCATTTACGCTTAGTAAGGCGTTGCAATGATCATGGGTCGCCTTCAAGTAGCATTGAATTTCTAGCTCATCCAATTCGATCTTCAAAGATTCCGCTGACTCGTGCAGCTCATTCGCCTCGTCAGAGTTTTCATCGACATCTTCTTCTTCGAGCAAATCTTCCATCGCCCGAGCATCGTCAACTTTCGCTTTGAAATCCTCTAGGCCGTTGACCACGCTTTTCAATTTGTTCGATTGTGCTATGACCTCTTGAGCAGTTTTTTGATCATCCCAAAATCCCTCCCCGGCCATCTTAGCGTCTAGCTCTTCGATGTCCTTGCTCTTGCCATCAACGTCAAAGATACCTCCAGAGGTATCCCGCTCGCTTTTCAATTTCCTCGTGCAAAGCTTTTGTCTCCGGCTTAACCATAGGCCGAAGAGACTGGAAATAATTTCCAGGAATTCAAGAGCAGAGAACCGTTGCCTTTAAATAGGGTCGCGATCGTTTCATAAATCACTCTTCCACGTTGGGGAGCGGTGAAACGCTTCCGAGAATAAGCGAATCAATCGATCCAAGGCTAGAAGCACCGCTTCTGGCCAGTTAGCCACCCCCAACGATTCCCTTTCCCATGTACTTAAAGACATAGAAAACTTCGGAATCCTGTGGACACTCCAAAACGGTCATTTCCTTTAATTTCATAGATATCGTATAAAAATGGCTTGGACCCTGCCCGTGAGCCGCGTTTACCTCGAGTTCTAAATAGGGTTGGCCCGGAAAGTCCTCCAATTCATCAGGAGAAAACAAGCCAATTTCCAGGTTGTTCAATTCTCTCGCGAGTCGTTCACGCAGCATACCTTCGGTTAAGAAGAATTTTCCCGATCGGTTGTGCAATGGGCGGATCTGGATCCCGACTCCTTCTAGCCGGCGGAGCAAGCTATCGCTGAACTCCGCTCGGGAGCCCTGAGCCAAGGCAAACATCGCCAGTGCCACACTCAAGAATCGATGCATACTTTCACGTATCGGCGCCAAAACGCTGAAATTTAACAACCGGGCAATAGGTCGGCCTGGACAGGGAATCGGGCAACCGCTAGCTCGAAGGCCGGGACGCAATGTCAAGAGACACCCAGAAGCTTGATATTAATCGATGGCCCTCGCACATTGCCCGCATGGAGATCGACGCTAGCGAGAAACGAGCCACGATGAGCGTGGGTGAATTCGCTAGTTTCTCGCCTTATGCTAAACGGGAAGCATCCAAAGGGTTTGGACTGTGGAGAGCGGCTGTCGGGCAACAGTGGCACCAAGAAGTCCAAAGCCGAGCGGGCTCCGAAGGTTTTGAGAACGAGCAATCGATCTCGGGTGAAATTAAATGGCGCGGATGGACGCTGGTTCTGACGGGCCGCATCGACCAGATTAGAATCCACAGAGGGGAACTGCACGCTCGGGAAATTAAAACCGTGTCAGCGAATCTACCTCTTGAACCGGACCATGTCGCTCAGAAATACAGCGACTACTGCCTCCAATTACTCGCCTATCGCGAACTCCTCCAAAGATCGAAACGCTACCTTTTCGACTCGATCAAAATGGAGCTCTATCTGGTTGAATTCTCTACCGGAATCACCCAGAGCGTCATCCTAGATGAAACATTTGAGTATCTGGTATCCGATCAGTTGGATTGCATTGCCAACTATCTAGATCAAAAACGCGGGCGGCTTCACCGGCTTCGAAATTTCCGGTTTAAAACCGCATATGCCACCCCTCGCCCAGGTCAAGAAACCATTCAATCCGATCTAAGGTCTGCATTCGACAGCTCAAGGATCGTCCTTCTGGAAGCGCCAACGGGATACGGCAAAACTGGTGTGTCCTGGGAGTACGGGCTGCACGAGCTAGCCACTGGGAAGGTCGAGCGGATCGTCTACCTCACCAGCAAAAAAACGGGTCAGTTAGAAGCAATCGAACGCCTTGATTCCCTTCTTTCCGATCAGTCCGCAGCCAGATATTGGCACGTCCGAAACAAGGAAGAGCACTGCGTCAACTCGGAGTTTCACTGCTCTCCTAAGGTCTGCCCTTATCTTAAAGATCTCGATATCAAGTGGGGAAGTACGGCCCTTCAACCTTTTCTGCTCGCCGAAGCTAAACCACCTTCATTGGAGCATCTCAAAACTGCCAGCGCATCCATTGGCATTTGCCCATATGAGGCGATGAGAGCTGCTCTCAACTACCGAGACATCTGGGTGGCCGACTATAACTATTTGTTTTCGTCAAGTAGCGGAAGATTACTCGATGAACAACCCGACTTCGACCCAGAAAAAACCCTTCTTATTATCGATGAAGCTCACAACCTGCCGTCCCGAGTCGAATCCAATTCTAGCAATGAGTTACGATCCCTTTCCCTAGAAGCGCTGGCGAGCGAGCTCACTGAGCTTGGAATAGATAATCGCCTTGCCCTTCATCTGAGAAACCTGGCTGATGAATGC
>DKNL01000316.1:0-3266 GCA_002474325.1 Opitutales bacterium UBA7389 | reverse complement strand
GACCATCGTCAAACTATTCTCCAACCAGCCAATTGACTACGATTCTATTAGTCCCGAATCAATGGATACGATCTGGACTCTAGCATCTAGTTCGACAGCAATGAAAGAGCGTTCTGAATGTTTCATGGGTTGGATTCCGGAAAACGGAATCCTGAAAATCACTTGTATTGATGCATCCTCTGAAATTCGGCATTCATTAGCCTCGTTCCGTTCCTGTCTCCTTCTTTCTGCGACGCTCAACCCTATCGACGGATTTTTGGAGCAAACGGGTTTGGATCAATTAGATCATCGACCAATCAGCTTATCGCCAACAGCGCCATGGCTTGATGGAGCCTATGATGTAGCAATCGACACACGAGTAGATACGCGATACAAGTATCGAGACAAGTCAGCCTCAGAAACAGCTGATACGATCGCTCAGCTAGCCAAGAAATTCGCCCCCATTGCGGTATTCTTCCCTTCGTACGCGTATGCAGACAAGGTGAAGACTTTATTGAATGAATGGTATCCGTTTTTCCGCATAGCATCCCAAGCGAAAAACCAAATGGAGACCGTTGAGCAGCGTGCTGCCTTCATCGACGAGGCCTTGCGTTTCAGCGAAATAATCTTTCTCACGCTGGGTTCGAGCTTCGCGGAAGGCGTCGATATGCTAGGCGGCAAAATCAAGACCGCCATGGTCGTCAGTCCAGCCCTTCCCGAAGTAAATCCCGTTCAGCAATACAAGCGAGACTACTATCAGAACCAGAATCGAGATGGATTCGAGAGAGCCTATCTACAACCCGGGATCCAAAAAGTGAACCAAGCCCTAGGCCGCCTCGTTAGAGCTCCAGGTCAATCTGTAAAGGTTCTTCTACAATGTAATCGATTTGCCGAATCAAAGACCCGATCCCTGCTCGCTACACAGTACCAAGAGTGCAGCTACATTTTTACGGAGCAAGACATGGCGGATTGGCTAGAGGGATGAACGTGAGTCGATTAGACTCGGAGCCCCCTATTCAGGGCATTGCTTTCTCGACGGTTTCCACAATTCAACTGGATTGTCATCTGGATCACGTATCGGAGCGAATCAACTATTTCGATACGTTTCTGAGTCCACTTTGACATCTACTCCTTTCGGTTCAAGCTGGGCAAACATCGTTGGACTTGGTTATCATCCCAAAGGACTCCTGAGAGCCACTGCGGATTCCCCAATACAATCCGAATCCGATTGCCCCATCCAGGTCTGAACTCGAATACCTTTTTCATGAGAGAGGACGGTTTCGAGTTCAAAAAGTTCCTGATGCTTCCAGACGAGTCTTATGAGCCGGAAGGGTTCGATCTTCCCGCTACATACCGCGTACCTGATTCCTAAGTAGAGCTAAACCAACGATCATCAGGCTCCTTCAGCCCAACAAGACTTTTAACCACCCCCGATTTCAAAACGAACAAAGTAGTCGGACACCTCCCCCACTACATAGATCAAGCTCGTGGAGCTCTAGCCATCAACGCAAGCAAAGAGGATTACCGCAATCGGCTTGCTGCTACCCAAAACCGCTTCACAGGTAACGCTGGCTTTTATGCCCTCTTTTTTTACTACAAAAGTTCTGATTGAGAAAGTGAATACACCTTTTCTATTAATGGAATCGAAGTTCTAAGATCCACAATTGCTCCAACTGCGATCGAATATTCAATCCACAAAAGTCACGCCAAGCAAATCGTTCAATTAAAGCGAGGCTACATTATTCAAGTGACCTCCAATGCTATTACAAACGGCTTAATCCCCGATGGAGATATAACCACTTTCTCTAGGGGAAGATGGACGGAGTTAATCCTGATACCTATATGATCCCTGACCATTGCACTAAAATGGCATCCGAGAGCTTTTTCTTTACCTTGCTCGATCCTTCGCTCTATGAAGATTGAGTGACCACAAGAAAGTCCATCAGTTTTAGTGAGATCAGCTCAGCCATTGAAAAGATCGCTGCGGATATTGCCGCCAATCACTCTGGGACCGAGACACTCGTGTTAGCGGCTATAGCCAATGGCGGCATTGCGTTAAGCGAATTGCTTCGAGCCCGGCTACTTGAATCGCACGGTCTCCAAACCCATTCAGCCACAATCGATATTTCCTTCCATAGGGACGACATCGGGGTAAATCCGATCTCGAAGGAGGTCGAGTCGACGTCACTCGTGCAAAATCCCGAGGATGCTACGATCATTTTGACTGATGATGTCATATTCTCCGGACGCAGCGCTAGGGCAGCCCTCTCCGAATTGCACGCCCTCGGACGACCACGAAAAGTCGAGCTTGCCGTTCTAGTGGATCGGGGAAACCGGTGCCTGCCGATCGAGCCGAATTTTCGAGGCATCAGCGAAACCACTTCGATCGACGAAAAGGTCAAAGTCCACCTTTCCCCAAAAAACCCGGAAAAGTCGCATGTTGACATTATCTCCCCTTAGCGCTGGATGGCCATTTCAGGTATGTCTTGGAATAGCAAAGACCTGATCTCAACAGAAGAGCTCACAGCGGATGAGATTCTTACTGTTTTCAAGACTGCCCAAGCTTTCAAAAAGATTTTGAGTCGGAGAACGGCCAAAACTCCGGCCCTCCGTGGTAAAACAGTTGTCAATCTCTTCTTCGAAAATAGCACGAGAACTCGCGTAGCCTTCGAAATGGCAGCGACCAAGCTGAGTGCCGACGTCATGTCGCTGGATATGAAAACCAGCAGCACCTCAAAGGGAGAGACGCTTCGAGATACCGTAGAGAATATTCGGGCTCTTGCCGCCGACATCATAGTCATTCGACATTCATCGCCCGGTAGCGCAGCCTATATCGCTCGCGTGCTCGACATCCCCGTCCTAAACGCAGGCGACGGGGCACACGAGCACCCCACGCAAGCCCTTCTCGATTGTTATACGCTCCACGAGAAATTTGGTGGATTGCAAGGGCTGAAAATCGCGATTCTAGGAGATATCCTATACAGCCGCGTAGCCAGATCCAACATTTGGGTGATGAAAAAGCTCGGTGCAGAGGTTACTGTTGTAGGCCCTGCCACCCTTGTACCAAGGGAATTCGAAAAGCTTGGAGTCACGGTTTCCCACGACCTTAGATCCGCTCTTGCGGACAAGGATGCCGTAATGCTACTTCGTATACAACACGAGCGCCAAAACGCTTCTGCATTTCCTTCGCTCAATGAATACACGAAAATGTTCGGTCTTAATAAGACCAGGCTTTCCTGGCTCAAGAAAAACGCCGTCATTATGCATCCGGGCCCGATCAACCGCGG